>JAHEKO010000664.1 GCA_024638355.1 Acidobacteriota bacterium | reverse complement strand
CGTACGATGGCCTCCATCGTCGCCTTCACCGAGGACAACGAGCGACTGGTCGGCCAGATCGCCAAGCGCCAGGCCCTCGCCACTCCCGAGCACACCGTGTTCGCCGTCAAGCGCCTGATCGGCCGCAAGTTCGACGACGCCGAGGTGCAGCAGGCGAGGGAGCTGCTTCCCTATCCGCTGGTCGAGGCGCCGAACGGCGACATCAAGGTCCAGGTGCGGGACCGCCAGTACAGCCCGGAGGAGATCTCGGCGCTGATCCTGCGCGAGATCAAGGACTTTTCGGAGGAGCTGCTCGGGGAGGAGATCGAAGAGGCGATCATCACCGTGCCGGCCTACTTCAACGACTCGCAGCGCCAGGCGACCCGCGACGCCGGCCGGATCGCCGGGCTCGAGGTCCTGCGCATCATCAACGAGCCGACGGCGGCGGCGCTGGCCTACGGCGTCGAGGGCGCCGGCAACGCCAAGCGGATCGCGGTCTACGATCTGGGTGGCGGCACCTTCGACATCTCGATCCTCGAGCTCTCGGACGGGCTCTTCGAGGTGCTGGCGAGCGCCGGCGAGACCTTCCTCGGCGGAGAAGACTTCGACCAGCGCGTCATGGACTGGCTGATCTCGGAGTTCCAGAACGAGACCGGGACCGACCTGCGCGCCGATCGGATGGCGCTGCAGCGCCTCAAGGAGGCGGCGGAGCGCGCCAAGTGCGAGCTGTCGGAGGTGGAGGAGACGACGATCAACCTGCCCTTCATCTCGGCCGCCGAAGACGGGCCCAAGCACCTGTCGCGAGACCTGACGCGGGAAGACCTCGAGACGCTGGTGCAGGATCTGGTCGAGCGCACCGAGGGGCCGTGCATCGAGGCGCTCGAGGCGGCGGAGCTGGCGCCGCAGGACATCGACGAAGTGTTGCTGATCGGCGGGCAGACGCGCACGCCGCTGGTCGCCAAGACGGTCGAGAAGATCTTCGGCCGCGCTCCCAACCAGACCATCAATCCGGACGAGGTCGTGGCCGTCGGCGCGGCCATCCAGGGCGGCATCCTGAGGGGCGACATCAAGGACATCGTGCTGCTCGACGTGACGCCGCTGTCGCTCGGAGTGGAGACCCACGGCGGGCTCTTCACCCGGCTGATCGAGCGCAACGCGACCATCCCGACCAAGGCGGTCCAGATTTTTACCACCGTCGTCGACAACCAGGCGACCGTCGAGATCCACGTTCTGCAGGGCGAGCGCGATATCGCCGCGGAGAACAAGTCGCTCGGCCGGTTTCAGCTGGTGGGCATTCCGCCGGCCCCGCGCGGAGTTCCCCAGATCGAGGTGACGTTCGCCATCGATTCGAACGGCATCGTGAACGTCGCGGCGCGCGACCTGGCGACCAACAAGTCGCAGAGCGTCCAGATCAATCCGGCCGGCGGCCTGAACAAGGAGGAGATCGATCGCCTGGTGGAGGAGGCCGAGGAGCACTCGCAGCTGGATCACGAGCGACGCGAGACCCAGCGCCTGCGCAACCGCCTGGAAGGCATGCTGCTCACCAGCGAGCGGGTCTTCGGCCAGTTCGGCGAGATGCTGTCCGACGCCGAGCGGCGCAGCGTGAGCGATCTGTTGCTCAGGGTGCGAGGCTCGCTCTCATCGAACGATCGCAACGAGATGGAGGCGCTCGTCTTCGATCTCTCGGCCCTGTCGCGGAAGCTTTCCGAGCTCATGCTCGAGAGCATCGAGGACTAGCCCGACCTTTCCCAGCACTCGCTCGGACCGTCTCAAATGCCTGAATCTGTTGCGTCGACTTCGCTCCGCTCGTGGACGTCCTACCGCCGGACAAGGGGCGAACGGGCCGTAAGGAACGGTCGCTGATGTCGAAGCGGGACTACTACGAGGTCCTGGGTGTCGATCGGCAGGGGACGGCTCGCGAGATCAAGTCGGCCTACCGCAAGCTGGCGGTCAAGTTCCACCCCGACCGCAACCAGGGCGACGCCGAGGCCGAGGGGCGGTTCAAGGAGGCGGCGGAGGCCTACGCCGTGCTCTCCGATGCCGACAAGCGGGCGCGTTACGACCGCTTCGGCCATCAGGGGATGGCGGGTGGCGGCGTCGGCGGGTTCGATCCGGAGATCTTCGGCGACTTCTCGGACATTCTCGGCGACTTCTTCGGGTTCGGCTTCGGCGACCTGTTCGGCGGTCGCAGGGC
>JAHEKO010000663.1 GCA_024638355.1 Acidobacteriota bacterium | reverse complement strand
GCGTCGTTCCAGATGAACGCGTCGTTCCAGATATAGCCGTCGGCATGGGTGTAGCTGTCGTTCCAGATGAAGCCATCGGACCAGATGAAGGCCGCCGACCACTCCTCGCCCCACAGCTTGGCGGTGTCTTCGATCAGGATGACCCCGCCTTCCTCCGAGCGCTCCATTCGTGGCGAGAGGGCCTGGAGCGCCGCGCCGGTGTCCTTCAAGGCGGCTTCGATGTCGAGAACTCCCGCTCCGACCCGGGTGGCCTGCTCGGCGACCTTCCGCGCAGATCGCATCAAGCGCGCCTTGATGGTGTCGGGTGTCAGCGAGGGGTCGGCCTCGAGCATCATCGCGGCGGCGGCGGAGACCATGGCGGCCGCCATGCTGGTGCCGGAGAGCTCGAGATACCTCCCCGCGCACGCGATGCCCTCGCCGTACTCGATCTCGTTCCCTGCCGAATCGCAGGAGACCTGGCGGCCGGGGAGGTCCTGTCTCAGGCGACCTTCGTAGGACGTCGCCGCGATGTAGCGATTCCCGGGCGCCACGAGGTCGGGCTTGAGGATGTGGTCGATGGCGGTCGGGCCCTGCGAGGAATAGGTCGAGACGTAGTCGTCGCTGAAGTCGCTGGTACCGCTGTCGGTGAGCGAGCCCACCGTGATCACCTTTCGCGAGTTTGCGGGACTGGTGATCGTCGCGTAGCCGTCGCGCCCGTAGTTGCCGGCAGAGCAGACCACCACGATGCCGGCGTCCCAGACCGTCTCCACCGCCTGAACCAGCGGGTCGTCGGCGGCCGCCTCTTCGATCGCCTTGCCCAGCGACAGGTTGATCACGCGAATCCGCTCGGCTTCGGCGTTGTCGATCACCCATTCGAGCGCGGCGATGACGTCGGAGACGACCCCGCGGCCCTGCGAGTCGAGGACCCGCAGCGACAGCAGGCCGGCGTTGTAGGCGACGCCGCGCAGCTCGCCGGCGGAATCCCAGCCGTCGCCCACGATCACGCCCGCGACGTGACTGCCGTGGCCGAAGGGATCGCCGGCGCCCATGACCGGCTCGGACCTGCCGACGAAGTCGTACTGGGTATGTCCGGGCCAGATGTCGACGTGAAAGCCGACTCCGGAGTCGAGGACGGCGACCGAGAAGTCCCACTCCGGCAGCGAGTAGTCGACGTTCTCGTTCGGCAGATTGGCGGTTCGGCGTGCGGACAGCGAGAAGGCCTCGACCGGGGCGTCGCGGCTGATGAAGGCGATATTCGGATTATTGGCGAGCGCCTCGAGCTCGTTCGCCGGCACGCGCACCGCGCGCATCGAGAAGCGCTCGAACGATCTGCGGGTACGACCCCTGAAACGATCGCCGCGCGCGCCCTCCTCGAGGGGCGGCTCGGTCTTGTAGCGAACGATCACGTCCACCATCTCGTCGGATCGCGACTCGGCCAACGCCTGGACTCGAGAGCTCAGGCGAGCGCGCTTCTGTCGAGGCCGAGCGTCGGGCCGCGTTCGCTCCCCGCCGGACTCGACGGAGACCGCCTTCTGGATCTTCGGGCTGATCTTCGACGCGGCCGGCAGCGGAGCCACCGGCAAGAGGGCCCCGGCGACCGCGAGAGTCGTCAACCGAAGGAGTAGCTGTTTCATAGAGGACTCCCGTCTAGAACACCGCACGCGCCGATGGAGGGGCAATCGACGTACCATCGAGAGATGCGCATTGGCGACACGTCGGGTGCGCCGCTCAGCCAGGGGCAAAGCGGTTGTCCCTCCGGTCTTTCCGCCGTCATTCGTGGGGCCGGAGGCCGGGGAGCCGCCTCTCGTCCGCGATAGAAACGGCGCGTCGCAAGGCGCTGAGAATGAAGGGTAGAGTCGTATTTTCGGCGCCGATCGACGCATCGAAATCCATCGCTGAGGGCGAGCTAAGATCGCCGGCGGAGGAAAGACCGTATGAAGCTACTGAGATGCGCTCTCGCACTGGCCGCTCTGGGCTCTCTGACCGCCTCCGCTCACGCCCTCGAGCTCTCCGTCCGCATGTCGGGCGAGCTCGGTCTCGAGCCGCTCGACGGCCGCGTCCTGGTGCTGATCGCGACCGATGGCGAGCGCGAGCCGCGCTTCCAGGTCACCTGGGGAGTCGGCACCGCCCAGGTCTTCGGCGTCGACGTCGAGGGCTTCGGCGAGAGCTCGCGCGCCGTCGTCGGTCCCGACACCTT
>JAHEKO010000152.1 GCA_024638355.1 Acidobacteriota bacterium | reverse complement strand
CGCCGCTCACCGATTCGGCTTCGATCCGGCCGTCGAACTCTTCGACCTCGATCGAGGCGCTCACCGTCTCGATCTCGAGCCGCGCTCCGCGAGGTACCTTGATCTCGAGATGAGCGTCGATATCGCGGCCGCCCCAGCGCCCACGCTGCTCGACCTCGACCTCGATCACGATGCGATTGACGCCGCCCTCGGCGGTGAAGCTCTCCACGTCGTCGCCGATGCGGCCGGTCACCACGACCTGGTTGTTGTCCCATCCCCGGACTTCGATCGAGCCCGAGGTGGTCTCGATCTCGATCGTCGCGTTGGGCGCGGCATCGAGAGTGGCGTCGACCTCCCGGCTGGCCCACAGGGCCGGCGTCGAGACCGCGCAGGCGAGTAGCACGGCGGTGAGGTTTCGGACTCTTGTCGTCGTCATGGCAGTGGTCTCCAGGGTCGCTATGTCTAGGCTCCGCTCACGCGCTTGATCAGGTTGGCCTCGCGCTGGTACTGGGCGGCGAGGCGCATGCTGAGACGGCGATTGAGCGGGTCCTCGTCCAGGGCTGAGCGGAGCTGGCCGATCGCCCGGTCGATGATGAGCATGTTCTCTTCCAGCACCGCCACCGTCTCCGGGGACAGGTGCTCCTTCTGACCTTCGACGGCCGCCAGCAGGTCGTTGCGGGTGCCCAGCGTACCGTCTTCCGAGCGCGCCAGCAGCGCCAGCGCCAGGATTCCGGCGTCGGTCGATGCCGGCGCCTCGACGTCGACCCGGGTCGCCCGGTCGGTCGAAGCCGGCTGCGCCCGCCAGAACCCGATGCCGACCGCGAGGGCGAGGAGCGCCGCGGCTGCGGCGAGCAGGGCCGGTCGAGGACGGAGATCGACGGCGGCGGCCGCCGCCAGGCGGCGCCACCAGCCGCGCTCGAGCCGCGACTCGATGGCCGGCCAGAGATCGCGCGCCGCGGCAAGCTCGCGCGGTAGGCGGGCGGCCTCGGCGCGCAGGCGCTCGAGGTCGTCGAGCTCGTCGCGGCAGGCGGCACAGCCGTCGAGGTGCCCACGGATCGATTCGCGCGCCGCAGGATCGACGGTGCCGTCCACCCAATCGTGGAGACGCGGACGGATCTCTTCGCAAGTGCGGGTCATCGGCCGAGCGCCTTTCGCAGGAGGTTGCGGGCTCGATGCAGGTGCGCCTTGCAGGTGCCCTCGGCAATCCCGATCATGGTCGCGATCTCGCGGTGCTTGTAGCCCTCGACGTCGTGGAGGACGAAGACGGTGCGCGCCTGGGGCGGCAGCCCGGTGATCGCCTGCTCGAGATCGATCGCTGCCAGCGTGTCGCGGCGCGGCGGCGCGGGCAGCCCCGGCTCCGAGCTCTCGAGCTCGTCCGTGCGGCTCTCCCAGCGCTTGCGCGAGCGGAGATCGCCCAGAACGACGTTCACCGCGAGCCGGTGCAACCAGGTACCGAACGCGCTCTTACCGCGAAACGAGCCGAGCTTGCGCCAGGCGCGCACGAACGACTCCTGGGTGAGGTCCTCGGCGCGAGCGGGATCGGCCACCATCCGCAGACAGAGGGCGTAGATTCGGCCCTGGTGGGTGCGGAACAGCTGCTCGAAGGCGCCGACCTCGCCGCTCTGCGCCTCGCGGACCAGTTCGGCTTCAGACAAGGCGCCTCGGCGGACGGTGAATGGCAGCGTCTGCCCCGGGGTCACGATGCCTGCAGCGAGCGCGCATGTAGTCATCTCACTCGGTTGGATGGGCCTGGGCGCCCATCGGTTTAGCGGCGAGCGTAGCTCAAATCCGTACGATCGCGCCGTCCGTTCGCGCCAGGCCAGGGTCGCGCAGCGACTCGCCGCTATCAGGTACCGTGGAGCCGGAGCACCGCGCCGTCGGTCGTCCACGAACATCCGCGCTACGCTCCCCCCAGCCGAACCATGCTTCTGCGCGCTCCATCGAGGACGAGGCCCTGATCTGCCCTGAGTGTCATGGCGAGTTCGTCGACGGTGTGGCAACCTGTCCGGACTGCGAAGTGGCACTGGTGGAGCCGGAGCCCGAAGATTCTCCGGGCCGGCCCGACGCCGGCGAGGCGAGCGGCAACGCCGTCGTGATTCTGCGCACCGGCAAGATCTTCGAGGCCGATCTGGCCGCGTCGTTGCTGGAGGAGGCCGGGGTGCCCTATTTCCGCCGCGAGCAGAGCTCCGGCGGCCTCAGTTTCGCCATGCCGGCGGCTCCGTCGGTCGGACCGGGAACGTGGTGGGTGATTCTCGTGCCCGTGGAGGCCGAGAGCGAGGCGCGATCGCTGCTCGAGCAGCTCCCGTTCGACCTCGACGAAGAGCCGGGAGTTTGGGATTTTGGTCCCTCGCCCGGGGCCAAGTCGTTCTTCAAGAGTTGGGCGTTCTTCACGCTGCTCCTCTTCGCGCTCGCGTTCATCCTCGGCTTGCTCTCCGCGCTCCGCGGCGCCCTTTGACCGATCGCGGCCGCTCAGCTCGGCCGGAAGATGCGGTCGTGGGTGCGCAGGGCGTAGCGGTCGGTCATGCCGGCGACGACGTCGATTACCTGCTCGACGACCGGCAGCTCGCGGTGGCGGTAGCTCTCGGGCATCTCGTCGGGTGCTCGAGGAGGTAGTCGACCAGGTTGCGCAGCAGGCGGATGGCCTTCGCCGCCTGGCGCCGCGACTCGGGGCGCAGGTAGACGCGCTCGAACATGAAGTCGCGGAAGTCGTTCATCGCCGCGCGGATCTCGGGCTACATGGCGACGCGGCCCTGGCGCAGCGACTCGTCGATCACCGAGTTCGCCGGCGGCGGATCGACCTTCCAGGTGATGGCTCGCCAGGTCTCGAACAGCACCGCGCCCAACGCCGAGGGTAGGAACAAGAGCGTGGCGAAGAGATAGCGGTCAACGGGCCAGCTGACCAGCACCACCAGGGCCAGCTTGGCCAGGAAGAAGCCGGCGCCGAGGACCAGTAGGCCGTAGACGCAGAGCGCCCGCGGGCTCGTCCGGCTCGGCGTGTCGGCCGGAGGTCGGAGGCGCCTCCTGACATACAGCACCGGCAGCGACACCGCCGTCAGGATCGCGAGCCAGCGCAGCAGGTGACAGGTGCCGAGGCGCCCGAGGCCGTGGAGGAAGCCGTCGCGGACCCACTTGACGTAGAGGTTCGGATGGCGCTCGATCAGCCAGTGCGAGAAGTCGCGCAGCTGTTCGTTGAGCACCGCCGCCAGCTCGCCTTCGAGCGGCCCGATGCGGTAACGGCTGCGCTCGATCTGAAAGGCCTCGAGTGGCGTCACCGGTAGCTTGTGGTCGCCCTTCCACTTGCGGTAGCGGTGCCTCTGTTGGAACAGGATGCGGCGAGCGATCGGCTCGGCGATGAACCACTGATTGATGCCGTACTGCCTGAAGAAGTCCTGACTGTCGCTCTCCTCCGTGTACTTCACCCAGCCGCGACGATCGCGCTGGCGCAGGATCCTCGCGGCGAGGCCTCGGTGCTCGCCCGGCATGGCGTCCACGGTCTCCTGGTCGAGGAAGGACGCCGCGATCCCAATGAGGTTGTAGCCGTCGAGGTTGAGCAGGGCGAACTCGCCCACCACGACCCAACGCATGCCGCAATAGCTCAAGAGCGGCAGCAGGCAGGCGGCCGCCAGGCCCAGGGTGAAGCGCACGACGCGCGCGCGCCGAGCGCCCAACGCCAGCACCAGGCCCACCATCGGCACGAGCACCACGACGAACAGATAGGCCGGCCGCAAGTGGTAGGTGAGCAGAGCGGCGAGCGTCAGGGCGATCCAGAGACCTACGCTGCGGGGGCGACGCGCGAGCAGGAAGAGGACGGCCATCGTCAGGACGGCGAACGCCGGCGCCACCAGGTCGGGCTGGATCTGCCGCACCCAGGGCAGTACGCAAGGCGCCACCAGGGGGGCGGCGGCCGCGAACGCCAGCCAGCGGGACCGCGAGTAGCTGCGGACACCGAGCCAGAACAGCGCCACAGCGGTGAAATAGATCAGCAGATGGACGGTCGGCAGAGACGCGTAGTCGTCGGCGAAGAGGCCATAGACCAGGAGCAGCATCGGGTAGCTGAAGGTCCGCACGCTCCGCAGGACGTCGGCGAAGGTCATGAGCTCCAGGGGCCACTCGTAGCTCACGGTGTCGTACGTCACCTCGGGCGCGAGCCACCCCTGCTCGCGAACGCCGAGCCCGACGGCGACCGCCAGGAGCGCAAGCCAGGTGAGCGGGTGAGCGAGGAGCCTGGCTGCGAGGCGCCGAGGATTCACCGCGTGAGCTTATACGCCGGCGGCGGGGCTCTACCCCCGGCGAGCGCGCCCGGTCGGGAGGCTGGAGCCAACTCCTCGTAGGCGGTGGCGATGGACGGCGCCGCCGTCTCACCGCCACCACCGAGAGAGCCCCGGGCGTCGGGAGGTCAGGCTAGCCCTTCCTGTATACTTCGCTCCGCCACCGTTCCTACAGACTGGTCCTCGTCACCCCGGTAGAGGGCTCTACCGCTGGAGCCCGCATTCCGGGATGGCTCGGCGAGCTTTCATGACAGAGACACCCTGGCTCCGCCTCGGCCCTGACCGATTCCCGCCGCCGCCCTCGAGCGATCAGCAGGACACCCGATGCAGGCTTCTCAAGCACCTCCACACGGAGCGCACGATCGCGTTTCTGGGAGCCGGTTGTACCGCTCCCCTGGGGTACCCCGGATGGCACGAGTTCGTCGGGCGTCTGGTCGCGAAGACTTGCAGCCAGCTCGATCCGCCGCCGCCGCTCCTCCTCCGCCTCGCAGGGCGCGACGCCGCCGCCACGGCTTCAGCCAACGCGGCTCGATTGATGACTCAGGTCGCACTCTGCAAAGAGGCCCTGCGGGCCGACACAGGGTCGGACGAGAGCTACTTTGGGTGCCTCGCCGCTTGCCTCGACGAACGCGTCAGCCGGTCCCGCCACAACCCGTACCACTCCCTGCTCGCCCTCCCGGTGACTCGTTTCGTAACCACCAACTACGACGACGAGCTGGAGAACGCGCTTGCCGCCAAGCGGCGTCTCCGCTTCGAAGAGCCCGCCATCGGTCCCCCGGCCTCCTCCGTCCCCACGCCCGAGGTGGCGCTCAGCTTCACCCACGAGGCTCGCGACCGCCATCTGATCCCTCCGCTGGCGCTGTCCGCGGCCGGGCACCTGCCCACCGCGGTCTTTCACTGCCATGGCCGTATCGATCGACGCGCCTCCATCATCGCTTCCGAAGAGGACTATCAGCAGCTCTACCTGGCTTCCGGCACGGAGGGCGTCGCGCTGCAGAGGCTGCTGGAGCTGCTCCTGCAATCGAACCCCGTGTTTTTCGTCGGCTACGGCCTGGCGGACGACGATTTGCTGCGCCCTCTCCGTCTCTTGAAGCGCCAGCACGATTCGCCGTCGATGCCCAGCTCGCTGTTCGTCCTGCTGCGGGATGACGGCACCCGAGACATCGAGGAGGAGTGCGAGTACCTCCGGCTGCGGTACCGCGTCCAGGCGCTGACCTACGAGGACACGACCGGAGACGGCAAGTCGCTTTGCGCCGCCTTGGACGAGCTTGCCACGCAGCTCGACGAGTTCCGCGATCAGTGGATCCAGAAGCCCGCCTTTCGCGAGCCGAGGCTCGACGCCGAGCCCCCCAGACCCTACCTGCATTATGCCCCCGCATTCGACCCGGAGGAACGGCTCGGTGACGTCGACAAGCACCTGGAGGAGCTCTCGAAGCGGGTTTCGTCAGAGCAGCCGATCACGGTCCTGGTGGGTCCGGGCGGCGTCGGGAAGTCCTGGCATGCTCTCAGATTGATCGAGCTTCTCCAGAGCAAGGAGCCGCAAGACCAGGAGTGGGGTGGGTTCTTCTTTTGGAGCTCCTACTACGCCTACGACACGCTCACCGGACTCGATCGTCTGGTCAGGTATCTCGATCCCGGTGGATCCAAAGAGGTCGGCAGGTTCGAGAGGATCCGGAAGTATGAAGGGCGCCAAGGGCCCAAGGTCCTGGTCGTCTTCGACGGGTTCGAGAAGCTGCTCCTGCCGACGGACGATCCTGAGGTCGGGCGGGTCTACGATCCGACGCTCCTGCGCCTTCTGAAGCTGTTCGGAGTATCGGATACCAACTTGCGGCTGCTGCTCACCAGCCGGCTTCGACCGAAGGAGCTGCTGCCCGACGCTCCTTTGGGGCGCCACACCGAGTTCATGGATCTGAGCCGCCTGCGGCCCGACCAGATCGAGGCCATCTTTCCGGAAGAAGACCTCACCACGAGGTCGGCCCTCTGTTCGCTGCTCGACGGTCATTCCTACGGCCTCCTGCTGGCAAGCCGCGTCCTGCTGCATAGCGAAGACGGCGGCGAGGCCCTCTCCAAGCTGCAGCGCGACCTCGCGGCGACGCCGCCGGACAGCCGCCTGTCCAAGGTGATCGCCGCCGCGATCCGCGTCGCCGACGACCACACCGACGATCTCGCCCTCCCCCTTCTCGAGCGGCTCGCTCTGTTCATGGGTGCGGTGGGCGAGGCGACCATGAATATCTGCTGGTCCCTGGCGGCGGGCAATCCCGAGATCGGGCAGGACGAGGCCTTCGAAAGGCTGCGAGAGATGCGTCTCGCCTTCTTTTCCGAGACGGTCGATGGCAGCCAAGCCGTTCTCGTGCATCCGACCGTGCGCAGCCACATCTTCGAATACGTCCACGGCGTTGCGTGCGATGCGCCGCCGAACTTCACCCTCCCCGGCTTCACCTCCGGCAACGCGGCCGTCTATCCCGGGTCCGAGCGCAGCCGCGACCTGGTCGAGGAGATGTTCGCCGAGCTGCTCTGCGCCGCTCGAGGGGCGGTGGCGAGCGACCGGATCCGGGCCCGCCATCTGTGCCGCAGCCTTTTCGCGCTCGTCCGGTCCCGCATGGAGGCGAACACGGCGAGCCGCTGGAACTCATACGGAGACTACACCCGGTTGATTCTCGAGGTGTTGAACCTGGCGAAGGAAGTCACGGATCCGAACCATCGCTGGACCTTCTGCGCTCGGGAGTCGATCGCGACGCTGGAGACCGAGGACGCCAGCCTCTATGCCGACGAGGTCGCATGGCTGTACAACGATCTCGGCCTCGCCTTGTGCTCCGAAGGCCACATGCCCGACACGTACGACCTCTGGGAGCAGGGTTACGAGGTCAATCAGGTCATCGAGGGAACCGCCGAGCTCTCCCGCTACACCCTGCAATCGCAACTGCACCTGGCGCACACCTTCTTGGAGCTGGGCGAGCTCGCCCTCGCCGCCCACTATCTCGAGGTCACGCATCGGACGAACCACCATGTGCAGGATCCCGACTACGAGGGCAGGATCCTGGGCTACCAAGGTCTTCTCGCCCATCTGAGAGGGGACTTCGACGGCGCGCGGGATCTGTACGCGCAAGCGCTGAAACACCTGAAACGCGCAGGCGGCAACACCCGAGCCGAGTCCTACTTCCTGCGCCATTGGGCGGCCGTCGAGATCGCCGTCGGAAGAATAAAGGCGGCCCGGAACCATGCCTGGCAAAGTCGAGCCCGCGCCGAGAGCGGTGGCTTCCCCGACATGGTGGCGTTCTCGCGGTCCACGCAAGGGGGTGTGTACCGGGCTTCCGGCCGGCTCGAGCTTGCCGTGCGCGAGTACGAGGCGGCCCTCGGGATGGCCAGAAGGAGAGGCGTCCGGCGCCTCGAGTCCGAGGTGCTCGGAGAGCTCGCCCGGGTGTCGCTCGCGCTGGGGGACGGCTCGGTCGCTCTGGATCGATCCCTGGAGTCGCTGAAGATCGCCAATCAGCTGGGGCTGGGCCTCCGGCAGACGAGCAGTCTGCTCTACTTCGGTCAAGCCGTCCTCCTGCTGGGTGAGCGGGACCTGGGCACCGCGTGCTTGAGACACTGCCTCGACATGGCCGAGCGGCAGGGCTACATGCTCCTCTTCAGGCGAGCGGAGGCGGAGCTCGAAGCGCTCCGAGTGCCCTCATCCGAGCGCGACAGCTTCGGCCGGTAGGAGAGGGTCGAGGGTCGTTCAGCTCGGCCGGAAGATGCGGTCGTGGGTGCGCAGGGCGTAGCGATCGGTCATCCCGGCGACGACGTCGATCACCTGCTCGACGACCGGCAGCTCGCGGTGGCGGTAGCTCTCGGGCATCTCGTCGGGGTGCTCGAGGAGGTAGTCGACCAGGTTGCGCAGCAGGCGGATGGCCTTCGCCGCCTGGCGGCGCGACTCGGGGCGCAGGTAGACGCGCTCGAACATGAAGTCGCGGAAGTCGTTCATCGCCGCGCGGATCTCTGGCTCCATGGCGACGCGGCCCTGGCGCAGCGACTCGTCGATCACCGAGTGGAT
Source organism: Acidobacteriota bacterium (assembly GCA_024638355.1). Lineage (GTDB taxonomy): Bacteria > Acidobacteriota > Thermoanaerobaculia > Multivoradales > JAHEKO01 > JAHEKO01. The sequence continues at coordinate 68 of JAHEKO010000152.1, read as the reverse complement.
CATGCGCGAGATCCACTCCCGTCCCGGCTCGCCGAAGACCTTCAGGCTGTCGGCGGGAATGTCGGAGG
>JAHEKO010000151.1:2341-8392 GCA_024638355.1 Acidobacteriota bacterium | reverse complement strand
CATCGATTGGAGCTGGCTGCCGGACGACAGCGACGACAGCGAGTAGGCTAACGTCGGCGATCGCGCGGTCGATACGGCTGGGGCGCGGTTCAGCCTCTCGGACTGATCAGATCCTCGTAGGGCGGGTAGTCGAGTAGGGGGCCGAGGAAGACGTGGCGGTGGACGCGGAACTCCTTGTAGTTCCCGCCGTCCGCAAAGCCCTCGGCGAGGAGTCGCACCGCTCCGTCGAGGTCGCCGAGGTGGGCCCGAATGAGCCCGCGGAAGGTCTTTCGAACGCCGTAGACCGGAGCTCCGGGGGTCTGGTCGATGTCGACAGCGATTCGCTCGGCCTCTTCGTTGTCACCGCGCAGCGCCGCCAGACAGCCCAGCTGGCCTCGCAGAATGACGGACCGGGGCCGCTTCGCCACCAGATCCGCAAAGTGGGCGTACGCGTCGTCGTGACGCCCGAGGAGCCAGAAGATCCAGCCGAGCATCTGGTCGCCGCTGCAGATCTTCCCCGCCTGGCAGGCGGCGAGAGCGCGCTCCGCGTAGTCACGGGCCAACTCGGGACTGCCGTGCGCGCGCAGCTGTAGCGCGCTCGACAACAGGTACCAGGCGAGGTTCTCCTCCCACATCGGCGTGACGTCGGCGCGGCTGGCGGCAATCGCGCGCTCGAGCTCATCGATACGCCCGAGTGCCGCAAGCGCGCGCACCTCCGCGTACCTGGGCTCGGTCGGAAGGTTGGGGAGAAGCTCGAGCGCGCGGCGGGCGAAAGCGACCTCCTCTTCGTACCGCCCTAGCGAATGCAGCGCGTATCCACGGCTGATCACCAGTCGATAGCGCTCGAACGGGCCCCGAATCGCCTCGATCGGAGTCCTCGCGGTCGCCTCCAGAGCCTCGAGCGGGCGGTTGAGCCACAGCGCGGTGTCGGAGATCTGCGCCGCGAGCCACGGATCGGCCGGCGCCCAGGTCTCGGCCCCACGTAGCTGCAGGAGGGTGTCGGCCCATCGACCGCGGATCTGATTGAGGAAGGCACTGGTCAGATGACGCTCGTAGGGGGTCAACCGCTGCCGCCCGGTGTCGAGCTCGAGCAGCAGCTCCTCGGCTGTCGCGCGATCGACCAACTCTCGCGGCGCCCCAGCCAGGTAGAGGGCGGCGAGGGCGAGCTCCGGCTCCATCTCGAGCGCCCGCTCGAGATGCTCGCGGGCAATCTCGGAGTCGACGGCGGAGTCGACCGAGAGACCCAGCCAAAGTTCCTGGTACGCCGGGTACAGAGGTATGTGGGAAGACAGCGCCGGCTTCCGGTAGGGCGTGTCGCCAACCATGGCGACGACGCTCATCACACGGTCGCGGAGCTCTTCCAGCGCCGTCTCGGCTTGCCGCCGATCCACCGGGCCGACGTCCACGCTGCGCAGCAGCTCCCCGGTCGCCAGGTCGGTGACCTCGGCACCGGCGCCGAGCTCGTCACCGATCCGGTAGATGGAGCCACTCGCCCTGAGATCCGCTTTGACCGCTGGCACCGTCTGCCCGAGAGACCGCCGGAGCGCGGCCGCCAGGCCACGGCTCTCGACCCTCCCGAGCGGCGACAGCGTGACTCGTCCGGTCGTTTCCAGTCCCGTGCCGACCATGCTGGCCAGCTGCCGGGCGAGTCCGTCCAGATCCCCATTGCCGGTGCGGTTTTCGAAACGACCGATTTCGACGCGAAGTGCTGCCGCCGCTACCGGGACCTCGCTCTCCCGCGTCGTCCCGCCCTGTCCCTCTCGAAACAGCCGCAGAGCGAAGAGCCCGGCTGTCACTGTCAGGAGCAGCGCGGCGAGGAGCGCCGCTCTCGGCCACCTCTGCCGGCGCCGTTCCCCCGCCTCTCCCAGGTCAGGAGTCACTGCGGAAGTCGGATGGCGTCGCATCGGAGGCTCGGACGGCGACGGTTGTTGCGGCCGCCCGACTGCGGGAGCGATCGCTGGAGGCGAAGCGCCCACCGACTCCAATGCCGAGGCTGCGGCACCAGACACCTGGAGCAGCTCGAGTCTCATGTCGCCGGCGTTCGCGAACCGATCCTCGACCCGTCGGGCAAGGGCTTTGTGAATCACCCTGGCGAGCGGTTCGTTCACCCCACGAGCTGTCAAGGGCTCGGGCGCGGAGTGGAGAATGGCGTAGAAAACGGCTTCGCGGTTCTCGGAACCGAAGGGTGGCCGGCCGCTGAGCGCTTCGTACAGCAGCGCTCCCAGCGACCAGACGTCCGAGGTCGCTCCGGCTTCTTCGCCGCGAAGCTGCTCGGGGGACATGTAGCCCGGAGTTCCGGGTGAGGAGCCCGCCTGGGTGAGCCGAGTCGATCCGGCGAACTTGGCCAGCCCGAAATCGAGCAGCTTCACCTGACCCTTGTCGGTCAGCAGAACGTTGCCGGGCTTGACGTCTCGATGGATGATCCCGACCTCGTGCAGCGCCGCCAGGCCCGCGGCGATCTGGCGGCCGATGTCGACGACGCGCTCGGGAGGCAGCACCCCTCGCCGGCCGAGAGACGAGCGCAGCGTCTCTCCGCGGTAGAACGGCATGACCAGGTAGAGCCTGCCGTCGTCGGTCTCGCTGATCTCGAGCAGCGTACAGAGATTGGGGTGGTCGAGGGCGGCGGCGGTCTTCGCCTCGCGCAGGAAGCGCGCCTTGGCGAGGTCGTCCCGGCTCCATTCGGGCGGCAGGAACTTGAGCGCCACGCTTCGCCCGAGCCGCGTATCTTCGGCGCGGAAGACGATACCCATCGCGCCGCCGCCGACGCGCTCGAGCAGCCGGAAGCGGCCGGTATCGCCGACGCCTTCCTCGAGCCACGACACGGTCGCCGTCAGCCGGTAGCCGCGCTTGCGGTGCGTGTGAATGAGACGCGGTCGCCTGGGGTCGTCGCCGAGGGCGTGGCGCAGGTCCCAAATGGCGTGGGACAGCACCTCCTCGCCGACGAAGAGCTCGCCCCAGACCTCGTCGAGAAGCTCCTCGCGCGAGACGATCTCGCCCGCCCGCCGCGCCAGGGCCACCAGCACCGCCATGGAGCGCCCTTCGACACTGACGGTGCCGCCCGGACCGGTCAGCAGGTTCAGCTGCGCTTGAACTCGCCAGTCGCCGATCTGGAAATCGCGAACCACCGAGCCACCTCCCTTCCGGCCTGATCGCGCAGGCGAAGGCTCGATCGCTCCCGCCAGACTCCGCAAGGGCGCAGGATCGATCTGCTCAGAAGCTAGCCAACTTCCAGAGTGGGACGCGACACCCCACCGGGTGGGCGCAGCCCGCCGCGCTCACGCGTGTCTCAAGAACCTCTCAAGGCGCTCACAGGTTTCGGGGGCCGCCGAAGAGCTAGGTTCGCTTCGAGGTCTCCTGACGAGGCCCAAGGAGGAAACAAAGTGAATCAGAAGAGCCCAATTCTCTCGATCTCCTGTGTCCTGGTCGCGCTGGCGCTCGCGGCACCAGCGGCCGTCGCCCAGCCGAATTCCTGTGATCTCCAGGGGACGTGGGTCGGCGCGATCGACGGCGGTGGGGGGTTCCTGTCGAGCTACGAGGGGCGGACGAGGCTGTCCGGAACGCTGGATCTGGAGTGGATCGAGATCCCGGCGACGATCCCGGGAGTCTTCGATGACGCCGTCGCCTTCACCCAGTCCAAGGGTGTCTGGCGGCGCTCGGGTCCGCGCTCGTTCGTCTACACGATATTCAACTACGCCCTCGACTCCGACGGCAACGTCGTGTACGCGCTGAAGACCAGCGGGACGAAGGAGATCTCCGAAGACTGCAAGGTGGCCGAGATCACCGCTTGCCTCGAATACTTCGACGCCGTCGGCGAGCCGCTGTTTTGCGGCGGCTGTGGAACGGCCACCGCGTCGCGACTGGAGATCGGGGCCGCCTGCTCGCCGTGAGCGGCGGCTCCTCTGACCCTCGAAGAAAGGAAGATCGAAGATGATCCGAAAGACCTGTCCTGGTACGTTCCTGATTGCGCTTCTCGCTCTCGGACTCGCTCTGGCCTCGCCGCCGGCGGCACGCGCCTCCGACTCTCTGGTCGAAGAGAGCGGCTGCGACGTGATGAGGTTCGTCGAGCTCATCTCGTTCGAGCCGACGGCGATCGGCTACCGGGGAAGCTGGCTCGTCGAGAGCGCCTTCACCGGAGAGACCTACACCTACACCTACGAGCACGCCGACCTGCCGGCGATCCACGGCCCGTCGGGTCTGACGGCGGACATCGTGGAGTACGTCAGCTGGGAGCTCGAAGAGCTGAACGTCCGTGGGACCAATCGAACGGTGGTCACCTGGAACTTCGAGCCGTTCCCCTGGACCTTCACGTTCAACGGCGAGATCATCCGCGGCGCTCGCTACCCGAAAGGCGGTATCGGTGGCAACGGCACCTATGACCCGGTCACCGGCGAGGTGACCTGGGAAGAGGTCACCCTGGTGTTCTGCCAGAGTCACAAGTAGCTCTTCGGCTCGATACACGAGACCGAGCCTCCAGCCACCCTCGGATCGGTGGGTCCGGGGGTGGCGAGCTATCCGCAAGAACGCACCGCGGCTCAGAGTCCGGGCTCCTTTCCCAGGAGCCGGACCCACATGGTGTCGAGTAGCTGGCGCACCTTGGCGAGCGGCGGGCACATCATGAGGATCGATCAACCCGATGGCGATCGGTCCGGCGCAAGAAACGGGTGGCCGTCCGCGCGCCTCGTCGCTAGCGTTCCTCGTGCGCCGGCGCCACTCCCGGACCGGCTACGACGCGAGGAGGAGTGAGATGAATGCGAAATCGTTCCGCCTGACCGCCCTGGACAGCGGGAGATACGCGGAGTTGTTCGAGCTCCCCGACGAAGAGCTCGCCGCCCGCGGCGCGCAACGCATGCGGGCCGACGCCAAGCCGGGCTATCCCTGTCGGGTCAGCCTGGAGGATGCCGATCCAGGTGAGGAGGTCCTCTTGCTCCACCATCTTCACCACGACGTCAAGTCGCCCTACCGTGCCGCCGGGCCCATCTTCATACGCGCCGCTGCCGTCACTGCCACCCCGGCCGTCGGCGAGGTCCCGGAGATGCTGCGAGCCCGCCCGCAGTCGATCCGCGCCTACGACCGAGAGGCCATGATGGTGGCGGCCGAGGTGGTCTCCGGCGACGAGATCCCACGGGCGATCGAGCGTCTGTTCTCGCGCGACGACATCGCCTACCTGCACCTCCACAATGCCGGCCCGGGGTGCTTCAACTGCCGCGTCGAGCGGGCGGTGATGTCGCCCTGAAACCAGGGCGTCGACGCAGTGGGTCACCTGGAGCTGAGCTCGCCTACCAACTCCTCCGTCGAAAGCGTCGGCTCCGCCCGCCGCTCTTCGATCAGGTTCCAGAATCCCGGGCTCGTCTCGAGAACCACCGTCTCCCAGTCCTTGCCCTCGACCCCGAGCAGCACCGCGGCCGGCCTTCCCCGGCGCGTGACGACGACGCGGTCATCCTGCGCTGAATCCACGGCTTCCTTGATGCCCTTCTGAAGATCTCGCACAGGAATCGTCTTCGCAGAATCTCCTCCGTCGTGCCGGGCCACTTCCTCGATCTCCGGCAGGACGAAGTACCGCTTCGGCCCTCTCGCAAAGGCGAGCTCCCCGAGACCAGAAACCGGCTCAGTCGGCGAGCAAGAGCATGGGGCGGAGGCGGCCCCCCGGCCTGCTAGGATTTTCCGGATGAGATCGCTTCTCAAGGCCACAGGCCTGATGTTCTTCGGGGTTCTCGTGGCGCTCGGCGGGCTCGAGATCGCCCTTCGCCTCGCGGGCGTCGGCGGACCGGCGGAGCTCGATCCGACGTACGACCGGCCGAACTCCGCGTTCGTCCCCCACATCGAGCGCCGCCACCCGTGGACGTCGCCGAACGGGCCGGCCTTCCGGGTCGCGATCATCGGCGATTCGTTCACCACCGGCTACGCCAACCAGTGGGGCGACAGCTACGCGCGGCGCCTGGAGCTGTTGCTGAACCTCAACGCCGGCGCAGTACCCGCCGAGCTCCGGGTCTTTGCCTGGAATGGCACCAGCACCTGGCAGCAGATGAAGTACCTCGAAGAGGCCCTCGACTGGGGAGCCGAGCTGATCGTCCT
>JAHEKO010000151.1:0-2241 GCA_024638355.1 Acidobacteriota bacterium | reverse complement strand
ACCTCAACGCCGGCGCAGTACCCGCCGAGCTCCGGGTCTTTGCCTGGAATGGCACCAGCACCTGGCAGCAGATGAAGTACCTCGAAGAGGCCCTCGACTGGGGAGCCGAGCTGATCGTCCTTGGCGTGTTCATCAACGACAGCGAGGACGCGCGAGATGCGGATCTCTCAGCTCGCAAGGAAGAGCTGCTGCCGAGAGTGCCGACCGGCCTCGGCCGCACGCTCCTGCAGACCTCGCGCGCGCTTGCGTGGATCTACATGCGCGCCGAGAACATGCGGCGCAACCGGGCGGGGCGCGCCTATCTGGAGTACATCCTCGATCCCGACTACCAGGGCTGGAAGAAGTTCCGCAAGGCGATTCATCGGTTCGAGGCCGGATGCCGCGAGCGCGACGCCCGGCTGGTGGCCGTGATCTGGCCGTCCATGTTACGCCTTGAAGGCGGCTACCCGAACCGGATCGCTCACGAACGGATCGCGAGCGTCCTGGCGGACGCGGCCGTTCCTTACCTCGACCTGCTTGCCGAGTTCGAGGACAAGAGCTCGATGCGCTTGGCGGCCTACCCGGGGATCGACCTCCACCCGAATGAGATCGGACACCGCATCGGGGCCGCCGCCATCTTCAACTACCTCGTCGAGGAAGGTCACATCGACCCGTCCTACCGGCCGGCACACTCCTGGGTCCCCAGCGAGGGCCACTACCGCAAGGAGGTGCGACGCAAGCTCAGCCCGGAGCACTTCCCCCCGTAGGCGGACGTTCGATCGGCGACGGACACTGAGTGGATGTCACGAGGAGCTCGCGGATGGCCGCTTGCGTGGCTGGCGATGGGGTGTTCGCTTTACCACCTGCTCGCGGGCGGCTCGACGGGAGTGGCCTTCGCGTGCTCAGTCGAGCTCGAAATCGCAGATCACCGGCAGGTGATCGCTCGCCACGCGCGAGATCTGGTGGGCGCAGCGGTGGACGGAGAGCAAGCGTAGCGCGCCGCGGTAGTAGATCTTGTCGAGGCCCGCCTGGGGTGAAGGTGCGGGGTAGGTCCGTATGGCGCGCGGGCCACGCCGGCCATCGCGGTCGGTGGCACACCGGAAGGCGAAGGCCTCGACGAAGAAGAAGCGCAGAAGCGAGCGCCAGTCGTTGAAGTCGCCTCCGAGGATGCAAGGCTCGTCCTCGTCCAGCCTGCGAAACTCGCGCGAGCGGACCAGCCTGCCGACCTGCTGCTGCCGCTCACGCATCGACAGCCCGAGGTGCAGGTTGAAAACTTCGAGTTGGTGGCGCCGGCCACTCCGAGCCTGCGGTCGCAGCGAAGTGTGCTGGCAGCCGCGTCGTTTCTTCTCGCCGATCGTGAGGTCGATGTTCCGCTCGCGGACGATCGGAAACCGGCTGAGCGTCGCGTTGCCGTACTTGCCCTTGCGCAGACTGACGTTGTGGCCGACAGCGTAGTACGGAAAGTCCAGCCCGCGCGCGATCTCCTTGGCCAGGTCGAGCTCTCGCGAGCGCGGCACACCCTCGTCGACCTCCTGCAGCAGGACGACATCCGGATCGTGATTCCACAGCAACTCGATGATTCGCTCGGGGCGGAAGCGCCGATCGACGCCGATCGCCCGGTGGATGTTGTACGTCATGAGGCGGACGTTCATCGATCGGGACTCGATAACAGGATACCCATTTCGCCTCGCCTTCCTGCACAGTCTATTCAAGCGCCCGGCGGCACTCGGCCTCTTGGACCCGCCCCGACTCAGCTTCCACTCGCCGATTCTTGGATCGATCCAGCCGCCGCCGGGTCGAGGGGGGCCAGGCGACCCTTTCTTCCGAGGAAGGGGCTGGCTTCGGCCCCAGCGAGGTCTCTCCATGTCGCGGAAAACGTTACTTATCGCGGCGACCGGCTTCGGCTCATCTCGGTGCGCCGATCCCGCAAGGAGGAGATCGAGCTCTATGAAGGCTAGGGCGAAAGAACCCGGTATCTCGATCTGTCGAAAGCCGGACGTCCGGGTCACGAGCAGCGACGGGTCAACGTCGATTTCCCCACCTGGATGATCGAGTCCCTCGATCGCGAGGCCTCGAGCCTGGGAGTGCCCCGGCAGTCCCTCATCAAGATGCTCGATCGCGGTCTCCAACCCCGATGGTCATCTTCGGGAACCGAGTTGTACTACCGGTCCGGTACGCGGATGATGGTCGTCGACTTCGAGCCGGGCCTGGAGCCCACGGTGTCGCGTCCGGCCGAGCTCTTCAATCTGCCGGGTGACTCGG
>JAHEKO010000150.1:5939-8408 GCA_024638355.1 Acidobacteriota bacterium | reverse complement strand
GGTCGACGAGATTCTCGAGGAGCGGCCGGGGCACGCCCGCACCCTCGCTCTACGCGGCAAGGTGCTCTTCTCCATGGGGCGCCGCGAGGAGGGACTCGCCAGCCTGGTCGAGGCACGACGCCTCGATCCCGGCCGGCTCGAGCACGCCTACCTCGAAGGCTTCTTCCTGCTCAACCTCGGGCGCGCCGTCGAGGCCGAGGCGGCTCTGCTGCGGGCGGTCGCGATCGACGCGACCGTCGCCGAGAGCTACCAGCTACTCGGCCAGGCGGCCAGCCGCCAGGAGGCGTACGAGCGCTCCATCGGCTACTTCCAGCGAGCCCTCGATCTCGGCCGCGACACCGCCGGCCTGCGCCTCAACTACGCCACCGCCCTCGAGAGTCTCGGCCGCACCGAAGAGTACGAGCGGCAGATGGAAGCCTACCGGCGCCTCACGTCGGAAGAAGACGGCTAGCGACGCCACCCGCGGCCGGCCCTCGGTCCGCCCGGGAGGCGTTCCGCTAGCCAGAGGTCAGGCCAAAAACGAAAGGGGCCTCCACGAGGGAGGCCCCAACAAGAATGGACGGGCGCGCTCGCGGGCCGCACCCGGAAAACATCGAATCCGGCTAGAAGCGGAAGCGGGCTCCCAGCTGTACCTGCTGCGGCCCGGTCACCCGGTTGCTGCCGAGCCCCAGCTCGTCGCTGGTCGGGTCCCGCTGATCGTTGCAGGTGAAGCCGAAGCAAACCGCGGTCGCCTGCTCGTCGAAGAGGTTGAAGACCTCGGCGAACAGCTCGATCTGGTAGCGGTCTCCGAAGTCGAACATCTTCGACAGGCGAAGGTCGACGGTGGTGATCGACTCGTTGCGGCCCGAGTTGCGCTCGAGCACGACTCCGTTCACGACCGGTCGCGGAATCGTGCAGTTGAAGCCGAGGGCTCCGAACCCGCAGGCGGCGAAGTCGGCGCCGGCGTCGGACGGATCCCACGGCCGTCCCGACCGGTATTCGGCGATACCGCTGACCCGGAAGCCCCAGGGCAGCTCCACCAGGCCGCTGACCAGCAGTCGGTTCTTGACGTCACGCTCGGAAAGGCCCCAATCGTAGCCCGGGTTCCACAGCGCTCGGTCGTTGCCGGCGATCGACACCGTGACGCCGGTCGCGCTGCGCTCGTTGGAGTCGGTGTCGCGGTCCTCGGAATAGGTGTAGTGGGCCCGGAACTGATAGCGATCCCTGAAGCGCCGCTCGACCTTGAGCGTCAGGGCCTTGTACTCCGATTCACCGAGCGACTGCCGGGTGAAGATCTCGTTGAAGTCCGGATTGGGGCGGGTCGACGAGTAGAACGGCCGACCGAACTGGTCCAGCGTGAAGGTCCGGTTGAGCTCGATGTTGGACTGGAGCTTGTCGGTCTCGGCGTAGACCAGATCGACCCCCGCCGACCAGGCTTGACCGATCTGACGCTCGTAGCCGAGGTTCATCCGCAGGGTCTCGGCGTCCTCGAACGTGGGATCGACGTAGGACGGCGAGTTGGGCGCGTCCGCCGGCGGGTTCTCGTTGTTGATCGGGTCGCAGCAGGGGACGAACGCGTCGCCGTCGCTCGGCTGCACGTTGACCCGGCCGAAGTTCGGGAAGATGCCGTTCTGCTGGACCTGCGACGCGAAGATCAGGCTCGGGGTGCGGCCGGTAAACAGGCCGATGCCGCCACGCACCACATCCGTGCCTTCGCCGCCGGGCGTGTAGGTAAAGCCGAACCGCGGCTGCCAGTTGTTGGTGTCGTCAGGGATGTTCTGCCCCTGCGGGAAGAGGTGCGGCAGGTTGTCCGGATTGTAGGTGGCGCCGTAGCGGATGCCGTAGCTGATCGTCAGCCGATCGTTGGGTCGCCAGGTGTCCTGCGCGTAGAGCGACAGCAGCTCCTGCGTCTCGTCGTAGTTGGGAAAGGTGACCTTGCCGTAGTAGATGCGGACGTTGGACGCGTCGTTGTTGACGAAGTCCTCGACCGTGTTGAAGTCGTACCGGCCGTCGAGGCTGCCCGCGAAGAGCTGCTTCAGGTCGTCACTTCGGTAGTCGATACCGAACTTGAGGTCGTGCACACCGAAGAGATAGGAGAAGTTGTCCTGGAACTGCGTCTTCCCCTCCTCGACGAAGATGGGCAGGAAGTCGAACTTGCCCAGCGAGCCGGATCCGAGGCCATCGCGGTTACGGAACCGGACCTGGGCCTCGATCGGCTCGCCGACGCGCTGGGACAGTCGATCGAGGGCATTGTCGGCGATCTGGATGCGCGCCTCGTTCACCTTGTTGCTGCCGATGACGGACACCACCTGACCCACGATCGACGTCACCTCTTCCGTCTTGAGCGACTCCTCGTCTTTGTAGGAGCTGATGCGCTCGAAGTCGGAGTAGTTGACGCGGAGCGAACCGCTGTTGGACGGGTTGAACTGATGGTCGACCTTGCCGAAGAGGATCAGATTGTCGACCGAGCGGAGAAAAGTCCCGCTCAAG
>JAHEKO010000150.1:4438-5839 GCA_024638355.1 Acidobacteriota bacterium | reverse complement strand
CGCACCGGGTCGCCCTGGACCGTCGGGGTCAGCAGCGCAAAGTCGGTGAAATCGCGGCCGATGATCGGCAGCGCGGTGATCTCCGTCTCGCCGACATAGGTCGAAGCGCTCGAGCGGCTGACTTCGATCAGCGGCGACTCGGAGGTCACGGTGATCGCCTCGCTGACCGTCTCGACGCCCATCGAGAAGTTGATGTCGAGGGCCTGGCCGACCTGGAGTATGACGTTCTCGGCCTGAACCGTCTGCATTCCCTCGAGCGAGGCGGCGACGGTGTAGGTGCCGATCTTCAGCGCCTTGCCCGCGTAGAGGCCTTCGTTGTTGGTGACCACCGTCGTCGTAACGCCGGTATCCTGGTTGGAGAACGTTATGGTGACCCCGGGAAGGGGCTCGTTGGTGTCCTCCGAGACGATCCTCCCGTTGATGTCTCCACCCACCTGCGCCCGAGCGATCGCCGGTGCCAGCAGGACCCCCGCCACGAGGGCGACGATCAGAAGCCTTTGGCTGATTTGCCTCATTACTTTTCTCCTTCTGCGTTGATACAGATTCCCGTCCAGCGGCTAAATGCCGATTTGAAATGCGTGGCTGGAGAATAGAGGAGTGCGGCTCGCTTGAGGGCGGTCTCGATACGACAATTCAGTAACACTGCTACGACCGGATCTCGAGCTGTGAGCTTCCCCACTCCTGCTTGACTCGCGGCGCCCGCGCTGAGTCAGCTGCTCTAATTTTTAGGAGACTACTGGATGGGTCGAGCCGAGCGCAAGACGGTTCGGACGAGTTTCTGCAATCCAATTCTCTGGATATCCAGGAACCAGCACGCCGCCTCGTGGCGCAGCCGATCACGGCACCGAGATCGCGCCCCGCCGGATGGGGGCCGAAGAACGGACGGAGCGCGCCCCGCGCGCGCTCCTCAGGCTAGGCGGCGGGGCGCTCGAACAGCGCCTCGTCGACGTCCGGATTGATCTCCGCGCTCTGCCGAGTCGTCGTCGAAAAGTCGACGCCGTCGATCTTGGTGGACTGGACGTGAGGCACCAGGAAGCCGCCGATCTCCCGATAGTCGGAGTAGACGATCTCGAAGTTGCCCGGGGCGCCGGTGAAGGGGTGGCTGCTCTGGAAGGTCTGCTCGAGCACCTTGCCGTCGGCGGCCACGCACAGGCGCGACTTCGCGGCGCCCAGCGCGACCTCGACCCAGCTGCACGGCGCGCCGTCGACCTCTCCCTCGCCCGCCGCGACCGCCTCCACGTCCGAGGCGTAGCGCGCCAGAAACAGAAGATTCCGACCCAGGTCGCTCACCTGCTGCTCGGCCCGCTCGGCCGGCATCTCGCGACTCTGGCCGCCCATCATCTGAAAGCCGCGGCCCTCGCTGACCACGATCTTCTGCTCGCCCATCGGCATGCGCACGGT
>JAHEKO010000150.1:0-4338 GCA_024638355.1 Acidobacteriota bacterium | reverse complement strand
ATCATGCCGCGCACCTCCTGGAAGAGCGCGTCGACCGCCTCGCCCATGGTCTCCGACTTGGTCTGCATGCCGAAGCCGGTGACGCCCGGATGCATGAAGCCGGCTCCGACCCGGCCGCCGACCCCGTAGGCGAGCCCCTTCTCGGAGCGGATGCGCGAGAAGAGGCGAGCCGAGAAGCCGCCGCCCAGCACTTCGTTCATCACCACCACCGGGAAGTAGTCGGGGTTGTCGTAGGTGATGCCGAGATGGCCGATGCGGATGTTGGCCTGGGTGACGTCGTCCTTTTCGACGAAGTAGACGCCCGCCTCGTCGTCCTTGGCGACCGGAATCTCACCGCCGTCGAACGGCGGACCGGCGGGCCAGCCGCCGAACGCCGCGGCCAGCTTTTTCTTCATTTCGGCGCTGTCGAAGTCGCCGACGACACCGACGTAGATGCTGTTGGGGTGGTAGTACTTCGCGTGCCAGGCCACCAGATCGTCGCGGCTGATGGCGCCGATCGTGGCGTACTCCTCGAGCCACGCCATCGGCGAGTCTTCGCCGTAGACCAGGCGATCGAACTCGCGCCGGGTGATCGCGTTGACGTCGTCGTTGCGTCGCGCGATCTGCGAGTTGGCCTGCACCTTGGCCAGCTCCAGCTTGTCCTCGGAGAACTCGGGAAAACGCAACACCTCCACGAACACCGGCAAGACCTCTTCGAGATCGTCCTTCAGGCAGTCCATCGAGGCGAACCCGACGGTGTTGCTGATCCCGGTCTCGACCGAGGCGGCTCGCGCCTCGAGGAAGTCGTCGATTTCGTCGCCGCTCATCGATTTCGTGCCGCCGGTGCGCTGCACCGTGCCGACGATCGAGGCGAGACCGGTCTTGTCCTTCGGCTCCCACGCCGCTCCGGTGCGCACGCGCGCGGTGATCTGCACGAGCGGCAGCTCGTGGTCCTCGATCAAGAAGATCTTCATCCCGTTGTCCAGCTCGTAGACCTCGGGGGAGGGAATCTCGAAGGGGGCGAGCTCGGGGAACTCGATATCGCGGTAGTCGTCGACCTGGGCGCCGCCGGGCAGCGCGATCGACGCGAGAATCAGGGCGATCAGAATACGCGGAAGGCTCATCCTTCCCCTCCTTGCTCGGCAACCGGCTCGGTATAGAGCGTCGCCACCGTACGATTGGTTTCCTTGAACGTCTCACGCGCCACCCGCTGGAGGTCCTCCGGGGTCAGCGCGTCGATGCGCTCGACCTGCCGGAAGAGCTCGCGCCAGTCGCCGAACAGGGCCTGGAAAGTAGCGAGTTGACGCGCGATGCCGGTGTTGCTGCGCAGGCCGCGGATCAGGTTCGCCTTGACCCGGGTCTTCACCCGCTCGAGCTCCTCATCCGTGACCAGCTCGTTCTTGAGCTTGTCGATCTCCGCGCGAATCGCCGCCTGCACCTCCTCGTTGGTGTGGCCCGGCGTCGGCAGGGCGAAGAAGATCATCAGGGTCGGGTACTTGTTGCCGGGGAAGCCGTTGAAGGCGAACGCCTGGGCGGCGATCTTCTGGTCGCGCACCAGGCTGCGGTAGAGCCTCGAGGTGCGGCCGGTCGACAGGATGTCGGCCAGCGCGTCGTAGACGACGTCGTCGGGGTGGGTGACCGCCGGCCGGTGGTAGCCCTCGGCGTAGAGCGGCTGCGAGGGATCGGGGATGCGCACGCTGCGCTCACCGATCTGCTCGGGCTCGACCGTGCGCAGCGGTGGCGTCGGCTCACCCGGCTCGAGGCGGCCGAAGTACCTGTCGAGGATCGGAATGATCTCCTCGGCGTCGATCGCCCCGGCGATCGAGATGATCATGTTGCTCGGGTTGTAGTAGGTGTCGTAGAACTCCTCCGCATCCTCGCGCGTGAAGCTCTGCAGGTCGCTCATGTGGCCGATGCCCATGCTCTGGTAGGGATGGGCGATGAAGGCGGTGGAAACGAACTGTTCGATCAGCCGCCCGATCGGCTGGCTGTCGTAGCGCAGGCGCCGTTCCTCCATGACCACGTCGCGCTCGGTGTAGAACTCGCGCAGCACCGGGTCGAGGAAGCGCTCGGACTCGAGGTAGGCCCACAGCTCGACCCGATTGGCCGGAAAGGAGATGTAGTAGTCGGTGCGATCCGCGGCCGTTGAGGCGTTGAGGCCGACGCCGCCGGAGCGATCGATGATCTCGCCGAACTCGTTGACGACCACCAGCTCGCGGGCCGCGTCCTGCGCGTCCTTGAACGCCTGCTCGAGCTCCGCCAGCCGCTCGGGGTCCGAGCCGCCGGGGCGCCGGCGCTCGGCCTCATAGGCGTGGTAGGCCGCGTCGACCCGGGCCAGTGCCTCGGCCTCGGCCTCGGCGTCCTTGGTGCCGATCTTGGTCGTCCCCTTGAACGCCATGTGCTCGAACATGTGCGCCAGACCGGTGATGCCCGGAACCTCCTGAGCCGAGCCGACGTCGACGTGGGTGTAGAAGGAGACCACCGGCGCTCCGGGGCGCTCGTAGATCAAGAAGGTGAGTCCGTTGTCGAGCCGGTGCTCGGTCACCTTCCCTTCGAAGGAGGCCAGGTCCAGCGAGAATGCCGGGGCCGCGGTCAGGGCCAGCAGCAGCGCGCCGGCGACGCCTCGTCGTGCGAGTTGTGTCATCAGTACCTCTCCGGTATTTCGAATCGATTCCCTCGATCGCTTCGCTTCGACCCGCGGAACCCCCGGGTACGGCGTAGCGGACGGGTTGTTTCCGGCGTGCGATGCAAATCGCCTGCCGAGCGCTCACGACCCGTAAGAGGCCGCCCCGCCGGCGGGTCATTCGCTCGTCGGCCGGGCATGGCGAGTCCGGATCGTCTCCTCGAAGGCAACTCTGT
Organism: Acidobacteriota bacterium; assembly: GCA_024638355.1. Classification (GTDB taxonomy): domain Bacteria; phylum Acidobacteriota; class Thermoanaerobaculia; order Multivoradales; family JAHEKO01; genus JAHEKO01. The sequence continues at coordinate 1,500 of JAHEKO010000150.1, read as the reverse complement.
CCATGATGCCGACCACCACGCGCAGCGAAGCGACGACGCGCGAGCCGGCACGGGCTTCCCCCTCCAGCCGCGCCGCGCGCGAGTCGAGCGCCCGCAGAGCGACCGCGTAGCGCAGCGTTTCGCCCGGCGTGGCCGGCGAGGGAAAGCGTACGCTCTCGATCTGCATGCCGAGCACCACCTTCGACTCGTGGTCGTCCAGGTTGTAGCGCACCAGAAGCGTGCCGGCCTGTCCCCAGCCCTCGACCACCAGCGCGCCCGGCATGATCGGCAGATCGCGGAAGTGGGCCCGCAGATAGGGAGCGTCTTCGGGGATCCGGAACCAGGCTTCGAGGCGCTCGGCCTCCAGACGCGACACGGTGTCGACGAAGAGGAACTCGTCGCCGTAGGGGAGGATCGACGCGAGCGCCGCGCGATCGAGCGCGCCGCCCGCGTCGCGCAGCCGGTCGATCGAGCCCCCGGCCTTCAAGCTCGCCTCAAGACGATCGTCGCGTTGGTGCCGCCGAACCCGAAGTTGTTGGTCAGCACCGTGTCCGGCCGTTCGTGGAAGGTCTCGGTCACCACCGGAGCGCCATCGAGCGCGGGATCGAGATGATCGATATTGATCGACGGCGCCAGGAAGCCGCGCTCCATCATGCCGATGCAGAAGATCAGCTCGAGCGCGCCGGCCGCCCCCAGGCCGTGGCCGGTCATCGACTTGGTCGACGAAAAGCGCGGCAGCGGCTCGCCGAAGACCTCGCGCATGGCCGCGACTTCGATCACGTCCCCCGGGCCGGTGGAGGTGCCGTGGGTGTTGACGTAGTCGACCGTTTCCGCTGGCAGGCCCGCGTCGGCGAGCGCGAGCCGCATGCACTGCGCGGCATGCTCTCCGCCGGGCTCGGGCAGCACCATGTCGTAACCGTCCGAGGTGGCGGCGTAACCGACGATCTCGGCCATCACCGGGGCGCCGCGTGCCCGCGCCCGATCGAGGCTCTCGAGCACGACGATGCCGCCGCCGCCGCTGATCACGAAGCCGTCGCGGTCCCGATCGTACGGCCGCGAGGCCGCGGTCGGGCGGTCGTTGAAGCGGGTCGAGAGCGCGATGCGCAGGTTCTGAAACGACACCGTCACCAGCTCGTGCATGCCCTCGCCGCCGCCGGCGATGGCCAGGTCGAGGACGCCGGAGCGGACGAGCTGGTAGGCGTGTCCGATGTTGTGGGCGGAGGTCGCGCAGGCCGAGCTGATCGAGTAGCTCGGGCCGTGGATCTTGAGCAGGCTGGCGACCGCGGCGCTGCAGCAGCTCGACATGCTCAGGATGACGCTGTAGGGACTTCCCCGGCGCCCGGAGAGGAAGACCTCGGCTTCGCGGTGCACCGCCTCGACCGCCACGGTGCCGCTGCCGACGATGCACCCCGTTCGGGCGCTCTCGAGATCCGCCGCCTCCAGGCCGGCTCGGGCCACCGCGTCGCGCGCGGCGATCGAGCAGTGGAGCGCCGCGCCCGAGAGGCCGGGCGCGATCTTCTT
>JAHEKO010000662.1 GCA_024638355.1 Acidobacteriota bacterium | reverse complement strand
GTCGTGAGACAGTTCGGTCCCTATCTTATGTGGGCGTAGGAGACTTGAAGGAATCTGTCCCTAGTACGAGAGGACCGGGATGGACGAACCTCTGGTGCACCAGTTGTCGCGCCAGCGGCACTGCTGGGTAGCTATGTTCGGAAAGGATAACCGCTGAAAGCATCTAAGCGGGAAGCCCCCCCTGAGATGAGGTCTCCCTGAAGGCCCCTCGAAGACCACGAGGTTGATAGGCGGGATGTGTAAGCGCTGTAAGGCGTTAAGCTAACCCGTACTAATAGGCCGTTTGGCTTGACCATTTTACTAGCTTGGCTTTTTTTTCGACGGTCCTTTCGTCAATGGTCCGATTCAGTTAACACCTTTTTCCGGTGGTAATAGCGAGGAGGAAACACCCGTACCCATTCCGAACACGGCAGTTAAGCTCCTCAGCGCCGATGGTACTGCGTGGGTAACTGCGTGGGAGAGTAGGTCGCCGCCGGGAAGTTATTCTCAAGTTGGCCCCTGGGTAGTCCCGGGGGCCGATTTCCTTTTGGGTGCGGGTAGGCTCGGTGAGAGAGCGGGGCCGCCGGCGCCGCTGAGAGGTCGGAACGCCAATGATCAACAAGAGCTACACCAAGACCGGCAGGAAGTGCCGGGTGACGTTCAAGCTGCCCAAGGAGTCGGTGGGCTCGGCGGAAGCGATACACGTTCTGGGCGACTTCAACGGCTGGGCGCGGGGCGCGACGGTGCTCGAGCGGCGCAAGAACGGCTCGTTCAGCGTCACCGCGTCGCTCGACAGCGGAGGTGACTACCGCTTCCGCTATCTCGTCGACGGCGCGACCTGGGTGAGCGACGGGCAGGCCGACGGGCTGGTGCCCAATCGCTTCGGCGATCTCGACTCGGTGGTCACCACGCGACTCGAGAGCTAGCGGCCGGTCGGCCTTCTCACTCGCGAAGGGAGCGCTCGAGAGCGGCGATGCGGGCCGCCGCGCGCGGCGCGAGCAGCGGCCCGTCAGCATGGTAGAGGCGAGCGCCGCTCTGCTCGCGGGCGAGCTCGAAAAGCCTGCGGGCGTCCTCGGCGTAGCGTCTTGGGCTCGCGCCCATGAGGGCCGAGGCGAGCCAGTAGTCGACCATCGCCTGGCCGAGACCGGGCCCCTTGGGCGCGTCGATGGCGCGGAGCAGGCTGATCGCCGGCTCGTAGTCCATGGCGCGCAGATGGATGGCCGCCCGATTGAGCTCCAGGAGCCAGCGCGGAGCGTCGCCGTCGGCGCGCTGGAGCGCCAGCGCGAGGCGCGCGGCCACCACCGGATCGAGAGTCGTGGGGTCGGCAAGGGAGAGAATGCCGGGTCGTTCGGCGACGCGGATTCGCGCCTCGCGCGGGGTGGGCTCTGTGCGGAGGAGGATGGAAGCCTCGCGATCGACCAGATCTCTCGCCCTCTCACGCAGCCCGTCGAGGGTCGATACCGGGCTGCCCGCGATCTCGAGGATGCGGTCGCCGGGAGCGAGGCCGGCCGCCGCCGCCGGGCCGCCGGGCTCGATGCTGCCGACGACCACCTCGCCGGCTTCGATGAAGCGAGCGCCGAACTCGACAAAGCTCGGGTAGGCGCGGGCCCCGAAGGCGGCAACGAGCGATTCGAGCGACGAGTTGCTCCCCTCGATCTCGACCGAGCGGATCGCGGGCGCCGCCGGCCAGGGGGCGGCGCTCCACAGCCACAGGTCGGCGCGGCTGGCGTAGAGGTCGTCGGTGAGGACGGCCAGCAGATAGATCGAGGCGCCGAAGCGATCGTCGAGGCCTCCTCGTATCTCGGCCCAGTCGGGAGCCGCCCTACGACTGGCGAGGCCGGCCAGCCGACGCATCTCGGCGGCGTCGAGACCGGCCGCATCGAGCACCGCGGCGGCGGAGATCGACTCGTCGCTCCACAGCCAGTCCGGCAAGCTGCCGACGGTGGCCGCGAGCCGCGCCGCCAGCTCCGAAGCCGAGAGTCGATCGGCGCCCAGGACGCCGAGGAAGGCCAGCTTCGGCTGCAGGCGGACGCTCAGGTCCACCACCTCCCGGTCGCCGAGCGAGACCCGCTCCCGGAACGCCCCCAGGCCGGGCCGGTCGACCTCGACCAGGTAGTCGCCCGGCGCCAGGGTGAAGGTCGCTCCGAGCTCGGTGGTCGCCGTCGGCTCCAGCTCGACGCCGTCGAAGCGGATGCCGGCGCCGCTCGGCAG
>JAHEKO010000661.1 GCA_024638355.1 Acidobacteriota bacterium | reverse complement strand
GCCGCGACGCGACCTACTCGATCGACACGCCGCCGCCCACGGTGAGCGGCTCGCTCCACGTCGGGCACGTCTTCTCCTACACCCACACCGATGTCGTGGCGCGCTTTCAGCGCATGCGCGGCAAGAACGTCTTCTACCCGATGGGTTGGGACGACAACGGCCTGCCGACCGAGCGCCGGGTACAGAACTACTACGGCGTGCAGTGCGATCCGAGCCGCCACTACGACCCCGATTTCCGGGCGCCCGAGAGTCCGGGCAAGGAGCTGGTGCCGATCTCGCGCCAGAACTTCATCGACCTCTGCCTGGAGCTCACCGAGATCGACGAGCAGGCGTTCGAGGATCTCTTCCGGCGGCTCGGGCTGTCGGTCGACTGGTCGTTGACCTACACCACGATCGGCGACGTCGCGCGGCGGGTGTCGCAGCGGGCGTTCATGCGGCTCCTCGAGAACGGGCTCGCCTACCAGCTCGAGGCGCCTACCCTGTGGGACGTCGACTTTCAGACCGCCGTCGCCCAGGCCGAGATCGAGGATCGTGAGAAGGGCGGCGCCTTCCATCGCATCCGCTTCCATCACGAGGCGGGACCGATCGAGATCGACACCACGCGGCCGGAGCTGATTCCGGCCTGCGTGGCGCTGGTCGCCCATCCCGAAGACGAGCGCTTCAAGCCCCTGTTCGGCACGCTGGCGACCTCGCCGCTCTTCGGCGTTCGCCTGCCGGTGCTCGCCCACGAGCTGGCGGAGCCCGACAAGGGGACCGGCGTGGCGATGATCTGCACCTTCGGCGACGTCACCGACGTCGTCTGGTGGCGCGAGCTCAAGCTGCCGGTGCGCGCGGTGATCCGGCGCGACGGCTCGTTCCGGCCGGTCGAGTGGGGCCAGCCCGGCTGGGAATCGATCGACGTCGAGCGCGCTCGGGCTAGCTACGAGCCGATAGCCGGCCGCTACCCCAACCAGGCCCGGCGGGCGATCGTCGAGCTCCTGCGCGAGTCGGGCGACCTGATTGGCGAGCCGCAGCCGATCCAGCACGTGGTCAAGTTCTACGAGAAGGGCGACCGGCCGCTCGAGATCGTCAGCAGCCGGCAGTGGTTCGTGCGCACCCTGGAGCACCGCGACGAGCTCCTCGCCCGCGGCCGCGAGCTGCACTGGCATCCCGACCACATGGGCACGCGCTACCGCGCTTGGGTCGAGGGCCTGAACACGGATTGGTGCATCAGCCGGCAGCGCTTCTTCGGCGTGCCCTTCCCGATCTGGTACCGGCTCGACGAAGACGGCGAGGTCGACTACCGGCAGCCGATCGTCCCCGACGAGAGCGACCTGCCGATCGACCCGCAGGACGAGGTGCCGCCGGGCTACGAGGAGGCGCAGCGGGGCCGACCGGGCGGCTTCATCGGCGATCCCGACGTGATGGACACCTGGGCGACCTCGTCGCTGAGCCCGCAGGTCGCCACCGGCTGGTGCGAGGAGGACTCGCTGTTCGACGGCACCTTCCCGATGGACCTGCGGCCGCAGGCCCACGACATCATCCGCACCTGGCTCTTTTCGACGGTCGTGCGCTCGCACTACGAGCACGACAGCCTGCCGTGGACAAACGCCGCGATCTCGGGCTGGGTGCTCGATCCCGACCGCAAGAAGATGTCGAAGTCGAAGGGCAACGTGGTGACGCCGATCGGCCTGCTCGACAACTACGGCTCCGACGCCGTGCGCTACTGGTCCACCAGCGCCCGCCTGGGCGTCGACACCGCCTTCGACGAGAACCAGCTCAAGGTCGGCCGGCGGCTGGCGATCAAGCTGCTCAACGCCGCCAAGTTCGTCCTCTTCCGGCTCGGTACGGAGGGCGAGGTGACCAGCCCGCTCGACCTCGCGATGCTGCGGTCGCTCGCAGGCGTGGTCGAGCGCGCGACCGCCGACTTCGACAACTACGAGCACTCGCGGGCGCTCGAGCGCACCGAGATGTTCTTCTGGAACTTTTGCGACAACTACCTGGAGCTGGTGAAGAGCCGCTCGTACGGCAACGAGGGCGAGGCGGCCGCCGCCTCGGCCAACCGCGCCCTCACCCTCGCGCTGGAGACGCTCTTGCGCCTGCTGGCGCCGTACCTGCCCTTCGTCACGGAGGAGGTCTGGTCGTGGTGGCTGGAGGGCTCGGTCCACCAGGCGCCGTGGCCCGAGGCGAGCGAGCTGCTGGCCATCGCCG
>JAHEKO010000660.1 GCA_024638355.1 Acidobacteriota bacterium | reverse complement strand
TCGAGCTCGAGCGCGCCCTTGTAGAGCTCCACCGCCTCCTGGAGCTTGCCCTGGCGGAAGGCCGTGTTGCCGAGGTTGTAGAGCGCCTGCTGACGCAGTTCGGAATCGGCCGAGACGGCGGCGCCGGCGAAGGCCCTCTCGGCCTCTTCGTAGTTGCGCATCTGGTAGTGAACGCTGCCCAGATTGAGGGCGACCTCGGGGTCTTCGGGGCGTTCGACCTGGTAGTCGGTGAAGCGCTCGAGCGCCTGCGACCAGGCCCCCGCCTCGTAGGCCTCGTAGGGGTCGTCGAACCGCACCGGGTCGGCGGCCGGCGGCGGCCGCGGGTCGGCCGGCGGAGCGGCGGCCGGTGCCCCCTGGGCCGCGAGCGCCGGCGCGACGAGCCACAGCGCCAGCACCGCGACGGACCTCGAGGCGGCGCTCTCGCGCCCCGCGCGATCGCTCACCAGCGCCTCCAGCATCAGGGCGAGCAAGGCCACCACCAGCAGCCACTGGAAGCGCTCTTCCCAGCGCTGGCGGCGCTTCGATCCGAGCTCCTGGTCCTCGAGGGTCGCCTTGATCCCCTGCGAGTAGATCTGCTCGAGATCGACGTCGCCCGTCACCGATCGCACGTACTTGCCGCCGGTGTCGAGTGCGATCTTCTGCAGCGTCGGCTCGTCCAGCCGGCTCAGCACGATCTCGCCGCGGCGATCGCGGCGAAATCCGCCGCCCGGCGCGGGGATCGGAGCGCCTTCGTCGCGCCCGATGCCGATCGTGAAGATCCGCACGCCGGCCGCCTTGGCCGCGGCCGCGGCCCGCAGCGCCTCGCCCGAATGATCCTCGCCGTCGGTGATCAGGACCACCGCTCGCGAGGGATGCGAGCCGCCCTCGAAGGCCTCGATCGAGGTGCGGATCGCGGCGCCCAGCGCCGTCCCCTTCACCGGAATCAGGTCGGTGTCGATGGTCTCGAGAAAGATCTCGGCGGCCCCGTAGTCGAGGGTCAGCGGACACTCGGTGAACGCCGTGCCGGCGAAGGCCACCAGCCCGATCCGGTCGCCTTTCAGCAGACGCAGGAGGTCGGTGATCTCGCGTTTGGCACGCTCGAGCCGGCTCAACCGGCCGCCGGCCTCGGCGTCCTCGACCAGCATGCTGTCGGAGACGTCGAGGGCGACCACGATGTCGACCCCGCGCCGCTCGACCTCCTCCCAGGTGAAGCCCCAGCGGAGCTCGGCCAGAGCCAGGAGCGCCGCCGCGAGGCCGATCACCACCAGCGCGGCCTTGAGGTACTGGCGCGGCCGGCTGACGCCGGAGGCCAGCCGACCGAGCATCTCGGGCGAGGCGAATCGGCGCAGCAGGACGGTCTTCTTGCGGAAGGAGTAGATGTAGAAGGCCACCAACGCCGGCACCAGCCAGAGCAGCCAGAGCGAGTCGGCGCTGCCCATCTGCATGTCGTTGCAGCCGGCGAGCGCGAGGCTCGCCGCTCCGAGCGGCAGGAGGGTCGAGCGGCTTGCGGTCATGGCAGCTTCCTGAAGCGCGTTCCCAGGAGCACGACCTCCAGCAGCAGAAGCGCTACGGCGGGCAAGACGAAACCGCGAAACCGCTCCTGGTACTCCATGTAGCTGTCGGTCTTGATCTCGGTCTTCTCCAGCTCGTCGATCCGGCTGTAGATCTCGGCGAGGGCCTCTTCGTCCTCGGCGCGGAAGTAGGCGCCCGAAGTGGCGCTGGCGATCGCGCGCAGGCTCGACTCGTCCATCTCGACGTCCTGGTAGACGACCTGCTTGCCGAACAGTGAATCGACTATGAACGGCGCCTTGTCACGGGTACCGGCGCCGATCGCGTAGATCTTGATCCCGAAGGTCGCGGCGATCTCGGCCGCCTTGTTCGGCGACAGCGCGCCGGCGTTGTTGCGGCCGTCGGTGAGCAGCACGATCACCTTGGATTCGGCCTCGGAATCCTTGAGGCGCTTGACCGCGGTACCGATGGCCGAGCCGATGGCGGTGCCGTCGCCGGCCATACCGATCTCGACCTGCTCCAGAAAGGTCGCCAGGATGCCGTGATCGAGCGTCAGCGGACACTGCGTGAACGCCTCGTTGCCGAAGACCACCAGCCCGATCTGATCGTTGAGGCGCTTGGCGACGAACTCGTCGACCACCGACTTGGCGACCTCGAGCCGGTTGCGCCGTTTGGCGATCGTGCGATCCTGGTCGAGATCGAGC
>JAHEKO010000659.1 GCA_024638355.1 Acidobacteriota bacterium | reverse complement strand
TCGCACAGCATCCGCCACATGGCGACCGCCGCCTCGCCGCGCAGGTCGAAGACCTCGTCGGTGAAGTGGATCTGTGGGTGGTACCGGGCGGCCATCCCCTCGGGATCGCGCCTGGCCAATGCGCGGTAGAAGCCCTCGATCGACTCGGCGTTGGGATGCATCGACTGCGAGCCTAGCGCAACGCCGCGACGTCGGGCGGACCCTACGAGAACCTGGGCCGGGCCGCGCAGGATCGGTGCGGCCGGAGCCCTCCTACTGTAGGGTGAACAATGAGAAAAGAGGAATGAACCGAATCGCGCTGGCCGCGCTCGTCGTCTGGCTCGCCGCACCCGCCGTGCGGGCGCAAGAGGAGCCGGTCTTCACCGCCGCCGTATCGGTCGACCTGGTCCTGGTCGACGTAGTGGTCGAGGATCGCGCCGGGAACCCGGTGCTCGATCTCGACCGAAGCGATTTCCGGCTCTACCGGGACGGCGAGCTCGTCGAGATCAGCCAGTTCAGCGCGGCACAGGATCGGCACCCGTCGGCAAGCGTCTCGGCGACGCCGGTGGCGGCCCGCGTGGCCACGCCGCCGCGGCGCCTGATCCTCTTCATCGACAATCTGCACCTGCGGCCCAGCTCGCGCAAGCGGGTGTTCGACAAGCTGATCCGAGTCCTCGATCGCTACCTGGCGCCCGACGACGAGGTCATGCTCGTGAGCTACGGCGGCACCACCCGCGTGGTGCTGCCGATGAGCCGCAACCGGCGAGCTCTGAAGAGCGCGCTGCGCCAGGAGGCCGAAGCCGGCGCCATCAGCCTGCTCGCGCCCAACGACGACCAGCGGGTTCTCGACCTGATCCAGCAGATGCGATTCCAGCAGACGACCAGCGCCGCTCCCGGCGGTACGAGCACCGCCTGCCTCGACGTCGATCACCTGGCGCACGCCCACGCGCAGCAGGTCTACAGCCGCGTGATGGGCAGCATCTCCGAGCTCAACCGCTTCGTGAACTCCCTCGCCGGCTACGAGGGGCCGAAGGCGCTGCTGCACGTCAGCGACGGCATTCCGCTCGTCGCCGGCAACGAGGCCTATCGCTACGCCAGCGAACTGTGCGACGGCACCGGTGTCAACAAGGGACTCCCCAACGCCACCGACACGACCTGGAACAACACGCTCAAGCAGCGCTACTGGGACCCCACCAAGACCGCGGCCACCCTGCGCGAGTTCGACACCAGCGGCGAGTGGACGCGGCTCGCCGGCCACGCCAACACCTACCAGGTCAGCTTCTACATGTTCCAGGCCCGCCCGCCCTCGGGGCGGTCGACGAGCGTTACCGACACCCGCACCTCGATCGACGTCGAGATGGAGGCCGCCCGCAATCGGCAGGACGCGCTCTTCATGCTCGCCGACGAGACCGGCGGCCGAGCCATGCTCGACGCCAACGACGTCGAGCCGGCGCTCGAGCACCTCGACGCGGACTCGCGCTCCGGCTACCAGCTCGCCTTCGAGCCCCCGGCCCCGGGCGACGGCCGGCTGCACCGGCTGCGCGTCGAGGTCGACCGGCCGCGTCTCACGGTCCGCCACCGCAAGAGCTACCGCAGCAAGTCGCCCGAGGAGCGCGTCGAGGACCGGGTGAGCTCGGCCCTGGTGCACGGTCTCGCCGACAATCCGCTCGGCATCCGCCTCGAGCTCGGCAAGCCGGAGCGCGGCGACGACATGGTGAGCCACGTTCGCGTCAGCGTCCACGTTCCTCTGGACAGGATCGTCCTCCTGCCCGAAGAGGAGCTGCGGCGCGGCCTCTTCACCGTCTTCGTGGCCGTTCGCAACGGCTTCGAACAGGTCTCGCCCATCGGGCGCAAGACGGTACCGGTGAGCGTGCCGCTGACCGGCGGCCAGGACGAGTTCGTCTATGCCGTCGACGTGCCGGTGCGCGGCGAGCGCGGCACGGTCGCGGTGGCGGTACAGGACAATCTGGGCGCCGAGATCTCCTACCTCGGCCGCGAGTTCCGGCTGCCGAGCTCCTCCTGACCGGTCGCAGACGCCGAGCGCGGCCACCGCTTCCGGGCCTCGCGGCGGCTGCTACACTACGCTGAATTCGAGTCTGAGACTGCGGTCCCTCGCTGACCGCCGCTCTGAGGAGGGAGAGATGAAGAGAATCGTAATCCTGGGAATTGCACTGCTCCTGGCCCTCGCGCCGCTCTCTGCGGCTCGCGCCGCGGACGTCGAC
>JAHEKO010000658.1 GCA_024638355.1 Acidobacteriota bacterium | reverse complement strand
GATCGCTCTACCTGACCGACGGCCGCAACCACCTGACCGTGGTGCGGCTCTACGGCATCACCGGCAAGGTGATGACCTTGAACTACGACTACGCCGACGCCGAGTGGAGCTGATCGCCGGCGCGGCGGAGCCCCACGCGGAGCACGATCAGTACCTGCTCTGGATCGACGCGGAGAGCGGGCTGGTGGAGATTGATGCGGACCATTGACGGCCCGTCGAAGGCTGAGCTAGATTCTCATTCTTGAAGCCGATCGTCGTCGTCACCACCGTCGGGACCCAGGAGCAGGCCAACCTGCTCGCCGAAGAGCTCGTCATCGGGCGTCTGGCGAGCTGCGTCAACATGCTGCCGGTCTATCGCTCGGTCTACTACTGGCAGGGCAAGGTCTGCGACGACCAGGAGCTGCTGCTCATCATCAAGACCACGCGGCGTCAGTACCGCCAGGTCGAGAAGACGATCCAGGAGCTGCACAACTACGATCTACCCGAGATCCTGGCTTTCGACGTCGCTCTCGGCGAAAAGAACTTCCTCAATTGGATCGCGAAGTCGGTGACCGGCACGCCCGATCCGCGCGACGAAGTCATCTTCGGCGAAGGCCCGGTGGACGCCTCCGACGCGCCGCTCTAGCGAGCCGGCTAGATCCGCGCCAGGGCCTGCTCGAGGTCCTCGATCAGGTCGGCCTCGTCTTCGAGGCCGATCGACGCTCGCACCAATCCGTCGGTGATGCCGAGCTCGGCGCGCTTCTCGGGCGGCACCGAGGCGTGGGTCATCGTCGCCGGCTGCGAGATCAGGGTCTCGACTCCGCCCAGGCTCTCGGCCAGGCTCATCACCTGGAGCGCGTCGAGAAAGGTCTTGGCGCTCTCGTGGCTGCCGAGGTCGAACGAGATCAGCGCGCCGAAGCCCGAGGACTGCCGCTGGTGCAGCGCGTGCCCCGGATGATCGGGTAGCCCGGGGTAGAGAACGCGGGTCACCTTGTCGTGGCCGGCGAGAAAGGCCGCGATCGCCCGGCCGCTCCGCTCGTGGCGCTCCATGCGCACCGGCAGGGTCTTGATGCCGCGCAGCACGAGGAAGCTGTCGAACGGCCCGAGCACCGCGCCCGCCGACTTCTGCACGAAGGCGAACCATTCCGACTGCTTCTCGTGAGCGGCCACCAGAACACCGCCCAGGGCGTCGCTGTGTCCGTTCAGGAACTTCGTCGCCGAGTGCATCACGACGTCGGCGCCGTGCTCGATCGGCCGCTGAAAGTAAGGCGACATGAAGGTGTTGTCGACTACGGTCAGCGCGCCACGGTCACGAGCGATCTCGACCGCCCCGGCGATATCGGTCACCTCCATCATCGGGTTGGTCGGCGTCTCGAGAAAGACGAGGCGCGTCCGGTCGGTCATCGCCGCCTCGATGTTGGCGAGATCGGTGGTGTCGACCCACGAGAAGGAGAGGTCGTAGCGCTCGAGGATCTGGGTGAAGAGGCGGTAGGTGCCGCCGTAGACGTTCCGTGACGCGACGACGTGGTCGCCCGCTTTGATCAGGGTCAGAATCGCCGAGATCGAGGCCATTCCCGAGGCGAAGGCGTGACCGGAGCGCCCGCCTTCGAGGGCCGCGACGTTCTCTTCGAGCGCGGTTCGGGTCGGGTTCTGGACGCGCGCGTACTCGAACCCCTTGTGCTTGCCGAGCTCGTCCGCCACGTAGGTCGACGTCGCGTAGATCGGCACCGCCACCGAGCCGGTGGTCGGATCGGGCGGCTGGCCGGCGTGGACGGCGCGGGTCGAGAAGCCGAGCTTGTTCGGATCGCCTTTCACGGTGTTTGTCTCCCTGGGACTGCCCGAGAGCTCGGGTCGGTAGAGATTGTACGCGAACGCCGAGCTTCCCGACGGCACGGTAGCGACGCGGAAAGGACAAGCCCCCCAGCCGGGGATGGCTTGTCCTTTCCGCACCGCCGCCACGGCGCGCGGGTATCATGCGCGCCATGACCGAAGAGACCTTCTCGCCGATTCGCTGGTCCGAAAAAGGACTCGAGCTCCTCGACCAGACGCGCCTGCCGCGGGAGGAGACCTGGCTCCACTGCCGTGAACCCGAAGACGTCGCCGCCGCGATCTACCGGCTGTCGGTGCGCGGCGCGCCGGCGATCGGCGTCTCGACGGCCTATGGGCTGGTGGTCGGCCTGCAGTCGATGGCGGAGGGCGACGACCTGAAGCGCCGCTTCACC
>JAHEKO010000657.1 GCA_024638355.1 Acidobacteriota bacterium | reverse complement strand
CGACCAGCGAGCCGTGAGCACGGTCGGTCGAGAATACCGATTCCGCAGCCGCCTTGCTGCCTCCAGGCGCTGCTAGCATCGTCGAGTTGCCGCCGGGAATGCGACGCACCCGTCGACTCTTCCTCCTCATCGCCGCGCTCCTCATGGGCGCGATGGGTGCTCTGCTGCTCGCCGATCGGCCGGGGCTGCGGGTCGAGTACTTCGCCCTCACGCCGAGCTGGGACGCGAGACCGGTCTTCACCGCGGTCGGCGAGCCGCAGCTCGGCCGTCCCGAGGAGCTTTCCGACATTCTGGTCTCGACCGAGATCTTCAGCGTGCGCTGGCGCGGCTGGATCGTGGTTCCCGAAGGGGGGGTCCTCGGCCTGAGCCTGGAGGCCCACCGCGGCGCCTATCTGCGGGTCGACGACGAGCTGGCGGTCGATACGCGCGGTGTCTTCGGGTCGCCGCGCGGCGGCCGGTCACCGGCTCTCGAGGCGGGCACGCACTCCATCGAGATCGGCCTCTACAACAACACCGGCGGTCCGAGCCGCCTCGCGACCTACTGGACGGTCTCGGGTGGGGAGCGCGAAGTGGTGCCGGCGGCGGTGCTCTGGAGCCGCCGCCCGCTCCCGCCGCAGCGGCTGCTGCGCGCGCACGCCGGCGCGCTCCCCGCCCGGTATCGCTTGCTTCTGGGAGCGCTCCTGGCTCTGGCGAGCGCGGCCGCGCTGCGCCATGCCGGACGGGCGTTCGAGCCGCGGATTCCGGGTCTCCGGACGCGACTCCGGAGCACTCTCGACGCTCCCGGGGCGAGATCTGCTCTGAGCGGCCTCTTCCTGGTCGCGCTCTTCGCGGCCACCTGGCTGGCGGTGATGCCCCACACCGCCGGCACCTTTGCCGCCGACGATGCGCAATACCTCTATGCGGCGACCTTCGACCAGCCGGTGGCGGGGTGGTTCCTCAATCGCCACGTGCACGTCTTCCTGCTCAAGCTCTTCGGCTGGCTGTGCTCGGGAGACGCACTCCTCGGATCCCGTACCTACTGGGCCTTCCTCGCCGCCGTGACCGTCACCTCGCTCGCGGTGGCGGTGCGCTCGCTCGGTCCCGGGCTTCAGCTGCGCACCCTGGCGGTCGTGCTCTTTCTGCTCCTGAGCCAGACCCACCCGGTGGGCAATATCGGCGGAGCTTTTCCCGACTACTCGGCAATGATGTTCGTGGCCGCGGCGACGGCCGTCTACCTGCACATGATCTCGCAACGCGGCAAGCGCGGCGGGTGGGAGTGGCACGCCGTCGCCATCGGCATCTTGACCCTGGCGGCCTTCAAGTCGAAGGAGACCGGGATCATCCTCCTCTGGCTGCCGTTCCTATTCCTGTGGTCGGACGGCAAGCTCGATCTTCAGCGCTTCCGGCGCCGCATGGGCTATTGGCTGGCCGGTGCGCTGGCGGCCTATCTGGTCCTGATGACTCTCGAATGGCGGCTGCTGGGTGACTTCTGGTACAGCTTGCGCCCGGACAATCTCGCCGCGGCCCGCGAGGTGAACGTCGGCGAGGCGTTCGAGCCGGGTCGCTCGATCGCTCGCTGGCTCGGCACCGTCTGGGGCCGGCGGCCCGGCGAGACCCCGGGGCACCTGAGCTTGCGCAATCTCTGGCTGCTGGTGGCAGCGGCTACCGTGGCGGCCCAGCTGCGCGGCAAGAGGATGGAGATGCGACTCCTGCACCTGATGCCGTTTCTCTATCTGTTCATGCTGATCGTCGTGCACTCGCGCGCGCCGCACCCGTTCTCGACGCGCTACCTCTATCCGATCTTGCCGCTCTGCGCCCTTCTCGGCGGCGCGTTGGTGAGCGACTGCGGGCTCGAGTCCCTGTCGTGGCGGAATCTCCGCTCGGCCCGCACGCCGCTGCTCGTCGCGCTGTTGGCCGGCCTTGTCGTCTTCTTCGGCCCCGGCGTCGAGCTCTCGAGGCGCTCGCTCGCGCGGGATCTCGCCGTTCAGCGCGGCGATCTGATTCTCTATCCGTGGCGGGTCTTCGAAGAGGAGCTGCGCCGCGACCGGCCGCAGAGCATCGCGCTGTCGCCCGATCTCTACCGCCGCTACGGCATGGTCGGGCGGCAGGGGGCACGCCAGATCGTGGCGCGCCTCTTCCTCGGGCGCGAGGACCTGCGGGTCTGGCAATCGCGGACTCTGACGCCCGGAACCGAGCGCGCGATTGCCAGCCGCAGGGACCTCG
>JAHEKO010000149.1:5316-8467 GCA_024638355.1 Acidobacteriota bacterium | reverse complement strand
AGGGCGAAGGCCAGGCCGGCGGCGATCGCGGCTTCGGATTCGTCCATGCAGCCGACCATGGTCTCCATGCGGGCCGCCCGGGCGACCGAGTTGACGTGGAGGGCCTCGGCGATGCCGCCCACCTTCATCAGCTTGACGTTGACCATGTCCACCAGATCGCGGCCGGCCAGGCGAAAGGCGTCACGCAGGGTCATCAGGCTCTCGTCGGCCATGACCGGAATGTCGACCTCGGCCGTCACGCGGCCCAGCAGATCGGACTCGCCCTTGGCCGTCGGCTGCTCGAGGAGCTCGAGGCGAGCCTTCTTGGTCTCGGCGACGAAGCGCAGGCTCTCTTCGAACGAATAGCCCTGATTCGCGTCGAAGCGGATCTCGGCCGCCTCGCCGACCGCCTCGCGAACCCGCAGAACGCGGGCGATGTCCGACTCCACGTCGGCTCCGCCCTTGAGCTTCAAGCAGCGGAATCCGGCGTCGACGCGGGCCTTCGCGGCCTCCACCGTCTCGGCCTCCGGCAGGATGCCGATCGTGACGCTCGTCTCGATGCGGTCGCGGAAGCCGCCGAGCAGCTGCCAGACCGGACGATCGCAGGCCTTGCCGAGGAGGTCGAGAAGCGCCATGTCGATCGCCGCGCGAGCCGCCGGCTGTCGTTTCAGCGGCGCGCGCAGCTCTTCTAGAAGCGCGCCCCAGCGCATCGCGTCGGCGCCGCGCAGCACCGGCTCGGCGATCTCCGACAACGCCTTCTGAACCGTGGTCACCGTCTCCCCGGTCACCGGTCGGTCGGGCGCCGCGCAGCCCAGGCCTACGAACCGCTCGGTGACGAGACGCAGGAAGACGTTGGCCGTCTCCTCCACCCGCTCGTAGGCGATGGCGTAGGGCTCGGCCAGCGACATCGGCACCGCCCAGGCCTCCAGACGCTCGATCTTCATGAAGGACTCTCCGGCGGTCAGTGCCGCCGTTCGTAGATCTCCTCGAGGCTCAGCGTCTTGAGGGTCTCCACGAGCCGCACGAGGTGGTCGACCATCACCTTCCAGATCCGCTCGCCCTTCTCGGCGGTCGCCCGCGTCGGGTCGCCCAGTACGCCCGACTCCGAGAGCAGCGCCGTGTGCTCGTACCAGGGCACGCTCCGCTCCGAGGTGAAGTCGAGATACTGACTCGAGAAGTCCGGCACCGCCGCCCGGGCCTTCGACATGTCCACCAGCTCGGGTCGCGTGGCGAGCGCCGTGCTGGTCTCGATCTCTCCGGCGTGGACATCGTTGGGCGTGTCGGCCAGCACGGCCACGTCCGCGTCGCTGCTCTCGCCGGAGTCGACGCAGGTGAAGATGCGCGCGTCGCGGTTGATCTTCTGCGCCGCCAGCTGCAGGGTGGGCGCGTTGCCGCCGTGGCCGTTGATGATGACCAGCTTGGCGATGCCGTGGCGGGCCGCCGCCATGCCGACGGAGTAGACGAACGCGGCCAGGGCGTTGGGGCCGACGCTGATCGTGCCGGGGAAGTCGTCGTGATGGTAGGAGACGCCGTACGGAATCAGCGGCAGGACCAGCGGCTTGGGATCGGTGCAGCGCTCGGCGACCAGGCGACAGATGTGCTCCGCGTCCCACGCATCGGTATCCAGCGGCAGATGTGCACCGTGCTGCTCGATCGCTCCGACCGGCAGCAGCGCGGTGTCGATCGTCCGCAGGCGCTCCTTCGCCTGGATCCAGGAAAGCTCCCCCCAGAGCACCGACGCCGCACCGCTCTCGTCGACGCTCCCGCGGCTCGGCCGCCGGCGGCGGCCGGGATCGTGCCGGTGCGGGAGGCTCGCCCACGGATCCTGCTGGAGGTCGAAGGGAACCCACGAGCGACCCACCTTGCGCACCGCTCCAACGGCGTGCTCGACGAGAATCGGCAAGAGGGCCCTACGCAGATCTAGCGGCACGCAGTCGGGCGGAGAGACCTCGCGGTCGAAACGCAGGCTGAGGATCTCGGGGCGCTCCTGCGCCCGCCCCATGCCGGGGGTCCGCTCGTCCACCAGGCCCTTTCGCGCCAGCATCCAGCCGAGCTGCTGGACCGCCGCCACCTCTTGATGGACGCCGCGCGCCGCCAGGGCCTCCAGACACTCGCGCGTCTGCTGCTCCGTATACCCGCTGGCACCGGGATCCGCATCCAGGGCCAGCAGCATGCCGACGATGCGCCGGCACTTCTCGCACTTGCCGCACGGCAAGACCCGCTCGTCCTCGGGATGCGTGGCGTGGCACGACATCTGGTGGCGCTGCAGCTCGGGGTAGCGCTCCACCAGCGTTTTTTGGATCAGCAGCTCGGAGAGCTGGCGCAGGATCGAGAACTGGGTCAGAGGCCAGCCCTTGCGGCGAAAGTACCGGCTCAGCGCCTCGTCGAAGTAGCGGCTCTGATCGTAGAGACCGTCGTAGTGGGTGATGCCTTCGTGGCTCGTGCGAACGGTGGTGTCGTACTCGTCGCCGATGACCAGGCGGGGGATGCCGCGTCGGCGCAGGACCGGCAGGGCGCCGAACAGGAAGACCGCCACGGTCCACAAGCGGATGGGGTACTCGTCGGAGCGAAGGCGCGCGAAGTCCTGGCGCACGAAGGGCAGCCTGCGGAGCATCCACGAGAAGACGCGATCCGCCGACGTCCACACCCGGGCCGTCGTCTCGGGGCGAGTCGCCTGGAGGTGGCGGTAGCCGTTGAGCGCGGTGTGCCAATGACGGCCCGACTCGTTGACGAACACCGAGTGGGTGTCGAGCCCGAGCTCGTCGAGCAGCCCGAAGCTCAGCAGGCTGTCCTTGCCGCCGCTGGACAGCACCGCGATACGGGAGGGCTCGCGGGACCACCCGGCGTCTTGCGCGCGGCGTCTCGAGCCCTCGGCCTCCTCCAGCTCGGGAAAACGGAGCTCGGCTCTCAGGTAGCTGCGCCGACGAACGATCGGCAGCTTCGCCGCCGGGCCGGTGAGGAAGGGGTTCGGCTGCAGGAACTTCTTGACGTAGATCTCGCGGGCGGTGTTGGCCGCCATGTCGCCGAGAAACGCGGCGTCCACGGGATCGAACGGCCCGCGCAGCACGATCTCGTGGCAGAAGAGACCGTAGTTCAGCGCCACCTGGGCCCCGATCAGCGAGGCGAGATTGCGCGACGCCTCCTCTTCGGGATCGAACACCGGCTCCTCGAA
>JAHEKO010000149.1:0-5216 GCA_024638355.1 Acidobacteriota bacterium | reverse complement strand
ACGGCCCGCGCAGCACGATCTCGTGGCAGAAGAGACCGTAGTTCAGCGCCACCTGGGCCCCGATCAGCGAGGCGAGATTGCGCGACGCCTCCTCTTCGGGATCGAACACCGGCTCCTCGAACCGATAGATCAGCTCGGTGGCCGACTCCTCGCCCGCCTGGACCACGCGGTAGGGCATCGTGAGCCGATCCTCGCGCAGCTCCACCGGGCCGACTTCGAGCCGATCGATCACTTCGAGGAGCGCCAGGGGATCGTCGCCGCGATCCCGCTGCTCAGTCGCCATGTCGCCGCCCGGCCACCCTATCCAGATGGGGAGTCAGGACGCCCACCAGTCCTTCGGCGCCGTCTCGCAGCACGTCGAAGGCCGCGACACCGGTCGTCTCGGTGATCTCCCGGCAGGCGTCGTCGATCTCTTGGCCTTCCAGCCCTTCGTGATTCACCGTGATCGCGACGACCGGCTTACCCGAGAGCAGCTCGACCACCTCGATCTGCTGCGGCAACGGATGGATCGGGTAGCCCGGGAAACCGTCGTACTCCTTACGCGCGGGGGCGTGCTGCAGCACGACGACGTCCGGACGCGCGGCGGCGAGGATCTCGAAGCCGCCCGGGTAGCCCGGGTTCATCAGGCTGCCCTGCCCCTCGACAACGATCGCCGCCGGCTTTGCTTCCTTCCAGGCGCTCCACACCGCGTGCTCCAGCTCCCCCGAAACGAAGTCGCTGACCAGGGAGTCGGTGATCACCGAGAAGCGCGCTCCCTGCATCCACGCGGTCTGGCCGGTGCCCACCATCTCGGCCGGGTAGCCGGCCGCTTCGAGCGCGTCGACCACCAGCCAGGCGCTGGTGCGCTTGCCGACCGCGGAGTCGGTGCCGAGCATCGCGATCTTGAGGCTGTCGACCTCCTCGATCTTGCCGCTGAAGAAGTGGAGCTCGCTCCGCGGCGGCGGCTTGCGGACGTCACGCAGCGTGACCCCGTGCTCGGCCGCCAGCGCGACGAGCTCGGAGTCTTCGGTCAGGAAGTCGTGGAGGCCCGCATCCACGTGGAGCCCCGCTCGGATCGCCTCGGCAACGGCCGCTCGGCCCGCCGCGGGCAGCCTGCCCCCGTCGGGCGCGAGCCCGATCACGAAGTGGGTCGCCGGATGGCCGGCCTGCTCGGCCGCCGCCAGCGCCTCCTCCAGCGTAGCCAGGATCGGGATTCCCTCCGCATGGCCGTCGAGCGCGTCGCGCGCGTCCCTGCCCGCGAGGCTCGAGTCGAGCACCGACAGGACGCGATACCGCTTGGTCTTGCGCACGAGTCCGTGCGCGGTCTTACCGTTCGGAGTTCCATAGGCTGCTTCGCAGTAGACGATGGCGTTGCCGTCCAAATCATCCCCTCCTAGCTAGCGTCTTCCGGTGAGCACCACGACGAAGCGGTCGGGCGCCAGCGGCTCGCGCGCGTGCCGCTCGAGCAGCACGGCGAGGCCGGAGCATGAAGCCGGCAGGGCGTTGAGCCCCTCCTTCTCGAGCAGCAGCCGCGCGTGGCGCAGCATCTTGCGATCGCTCGCGTTGGCCCCCCAGCCGCCGCTCTGCCGGATCGCCTCGAGCGCCACGTCGCCGTCGAACGAGTGCCAGTTGATGAGCGGCTCGTTGATCGCCGTCTCGTGCACCTTGGCGGGATCGAGATCCTCGCACCGCTCCAGCTTCTTCAGAAAAGACCTGACGATCGGGTTCTTGTACGACGAGGAGCCCGCCACCATCCGCGGCACTCTCGAGGTCTTGCCCCTGCGGTAGAGGCGAACGAATCCCTTGTAGATGCCCGCGAGGGTCGTGCCGTTCGAGACCGGCACGGCGACCAGCGCCGGAGCGTCGCGCAGCTCGTCGTAGATCTCGTACGCGATCTCGCCGTAGGCCTGCAGCTGCAGCGGCGTGTTGCTGCCGCCGGGGTTGGCGTCGTAGAGCTCCCGCTGCTTGGCGCGCGCCTGGGATATCTCCACCGAAGCCTCGTAGTCCCCCGGCGTGCGCACGATCGTCGCACCCTGCGCCTCCATCTCGGCGATCCGCCGCGTCTTGAAGCCCTCCGGCACGCAGATCTCGCAGCGCAGGCCGGCGATCGAGGTCGCCAGCGCGACCGCTGCGCCGTAGTTGCCGCAGGTCGCCACGGTCACCGTGTCGAATCCGCGCCGCAGCGCGTCCTGAACCTGCGCGAACGCGATCCTGTCCTTCTGCGAGCCGGTCGGATTGCCGCCGTCGAACTTGAGGTAGATCTGGCGCAGGCCGCTGTCGCGCTCGACGTTGCGAGCGCGTACGAGGCTGGTGTCTCCAACCTCCGAATCGAAGATGTCCTCGAACGCCTCGAGCCGCTCTTCGAGAGCCCGTTCCGGATCGGCGGCGATGGCTCGCTGATCCTCCAGCTCCGCGGACAGGCCCTGCGACGAGCTGGTGGTGGCGGAGGCGTCGAGGATCAGCTCGGGCTGGTTTTGTTCCTTAACGGCCGTTCCCCAACGTCTTCGTTGACGGGGTCATCTTACAACCTCGCGGCTAGCGCGGGATCATGATCCCCAGCCGCAGGTTGGAGTCCTTCACGTTGTAGTCGAGGAGATTCTCTCCATACCCGCTCCATCCCTGGAGCAGGAGGTGCAGCGAGTTCTTCCGGAACGGCTTCCAGGCGAGGTCGAGCTGCGCCGCGCCCCTGTCGCTACCCCTGCCGACCCGGCCCGCGAGCCGGGCCGAGAATCGACCGAGCTGAACCTCCCCGGCGATCTCGCCGTAGCCGTAGAAGTCCAGCAGATCGGGGTTGTCGGAGCTTTCCGCCGCGAGAGGCCAGAGGCGCACCGTGATCTGGGCCAGATCCTCGTCGGCTCCGGCGCGCCGGAAGACGAAGTGCGGCTCGATGAAGAGGTAGTTCCAGCTGCGAGATTCGTCGCCCGCGCGCCCGTTCGACTCGTGTGCCGCACCGTAGCGCAGGCGCAGGAGCCGCCATCCGCCACGGCGTCGAGGGCCGCGGTGCCAGCTCAAGAAGAGCTCGGGGTTGTAGTCGGTGGCGGTGAACGGCGTGGAGTCTTCGTCCAGATTCCAGAAGGACGTCTGGGTGAAGCCGAAGTAGAGGCGCAGGTGCCCCCCGCTCTCGTCCAGACCATGCTTCAGCAGGCGAGCCTTGACGCTGATGCGGAACTTCGCCTCGTCGCCATCGGTGCTGACGAGGAAATAGCTGGGATGGTAGACGTCGAGCATCCGGTCGGCCCCGGCGGCGATGGCATCCGCTTCCGCCTCCTCGGCCTCTTCGGGCTGGGAGTCCTGTCCGAGCAGCGGTCGGCCGGAGACCAGGGCAGAGCCCAGGCACAGGAGGGTGCAGACCAGGCGCCAGGAGCCCGGGCGCCGGCGGTGCCGGCTCTCGCCAGGCGACGGGATGCCGCCTATCCGCAGTCTCACCGTGGGCTCGCCAGTGGCTCCGGCTAGCTGGGCTTGGCGCCGCGCTCCAGCACCCCCTGAAACGACTTGCGGTAGCTCCAGGCGACGACGATCTGGAGCACGACAATCACGAGCGCCATCGCCGCTCCCGCGGGATCCAGAAGGAGGTGGTAGAGCGCGATGTGCACCACCACCGGGCTGAGCAGAATGAGCCCGAGGGGGACGTAGAAGCCGCTCAGCAGCATCGCGCCGCCGACGAGCTCGGTGATCTTCAAGACCGGGAAGAAGTAGCCGGCCGCGGCCAGGCCGCCCATGTAGGTCTGCGGCGCGCCCTCGGCGATCTCGGGCGGCGGCAGGAAGTCGAGGAAGCCGTTGAGGCCGAAGACGAAGAAGATCAGGCCCAGAAGGATGCGGGCGACCAGCGCGACTTTGCTCATTGCCTCACCTCTCTTTTTTGAACGTGGCGATGGTAGCACCCTCCCGCGCTCCGGCGTCTAAATCCGAGCGGCCGCTGGAGAACGCAACGATCGGCGGGGCGGAGGTCTTGACCATCGCCGCTGGTCGGTGGCGCCGGCCGCCTGCTAACCTCGATGCGTGCCCGGCCGGCGACAGACGAGCCCCGAGGACCTGCAGTCCGAGCACCGGGAAGCCAGTCGCGAGCATGCCGCCTGGACGCGGGACGTCGAGCGCTGGAGAGCCTCGTATCGGGAGGCGCTGATGGCCTGTGCTCGGCGCTTTGCGTCGGGGCTCGAGCTGGAGAACTTCGAGGCCGCTCTCGACCGGCACGAAGCGGCCATCGCCGCTCACGAGGAGGCCATCCGCCGTCACGAGACGACCCTCAGACTCGAGGGCGGAGGCGACATCGGCCTGTCGGACGACTCCCTGGACTTCCATCGACTGATGGGGTCTCGCCACGCCCTCTCGCGAGAAGCCCACGAGAAGCTCGCGCGATCGCACCGCTCCATCCTGGCCTCCCTGGCGATGCTCGGACGGCGCTGAGGCAGGGAAGCCACCGCCCGACGCAACCTCGTTCAGCGGCTTCGCAGCCGCACGCCCCCACCGCTCGAGCGCATCCGCAGTGTCGGGCCTCCGCCGTTGAGCTTGCCTCGAACCGCCCGTTTGCTGACCGAACCGCGCACCGTGACGGGCACGTCCAGGGAGACCCGGCCGCCGGAGGTCGAGGCGTCGAGGTCGAGCGCGACGTCCGGATCGACGTAGGCGGTGACCGTTCCACCCGACGTCGAGAGGCTGCCGCCCCGGCCGTTGCCCGGGCTGAACCGCACGCTGACCGACCCGCCGGAGCTCTCGGCATCGGCGCGGCCGCCGATCTCCTCGAGAACGACCGAGCCTCCGGAAGTCGAGGCCTCGACGTCGCCGGTCACCCGCTCGACCGAAATCGACCCGCCCGACGTGCGGGCCTTCAGGCTGCCGGCGACGCTTTCGGCGGAGATCGGTCCGCCGCTGGTTTGCGCGTCGACGTCGCCCCGCACGTCGGCGATGTCGATGCGCCCGCCCGAGGTATCGAGAAAGGCGTCTCCCACGAGCTCTTCGATCTCGATCCGCCCGCCCGAGGTCTCCAGGTCGACCGAGGTCTCGGTCGGCACCTCGATCTTGATGCGCAGGGAGTCGCGATTCGAGTTGAACCATCCCAGGCCTTTCCGGTCGGCCACGACCAGCGCCCGGCCCGCCTCGCTTTCGACGGAGAATCGGTAGCGCTCCTCGACGTCGTCGCGCGGCGAGGTGATGACGACGTGGACGCCTTCGCCGGAGCCTCCCTGCACCGAGATGCGGGCGCCCTCGGCGTCCACGACCAGGCGCCCGCCGGGCGCGAG
>JAHEKO010000656.1 GCA_024638355.1 Acidobacteriota bacterium | reverse complement strand
AGGAGCAGATCTTCCTCGGTTTGCTGCGCTACGACTGCCGCGGCGTCTTTCTCAGGGACCAGGAAGAGCTGATGACGGACTTCCAGTGGATCCGCAGGGAGGGTCCGCTCGGGCCGGTCGAAGCGGATCGGGCGCCGGAGCCGCTGGATCCCGAGTGGCTCGCCACCTTCGAGTCGGGGTCGACCGCGCCCGATCCGCAAGCCGAGACGCTAGAGGCCACGCTCGAATTCCGCTTCGAAGGCGATGGAGGCGAGCGCGTTGCCGTCCAGGGAGTGCTGGCGATTCCGCCCTCGGCGGCCGCGACCGAGACGCTCGGATCACGCTCTTCGTACAACTTCAGGCTCAATGGCGAGGTGCTGCGCAACGGCGAGGTGTTCGAGAGCTTCCGCTACCAGTACGACTTTCCCGAGGCGGAGTCGGGCGGTGCGCCGCTTTCGGCCGTCTTCGAGCGGCACCTGCGGCCGGGAAGCTACGTCTTCGTGCTGAAGCTCGAGGACATCCACAGCGGCCGCATCTTTCACGCGGAGCGGCAGATCGAGGTGCCCGAGATGCCGGCCGCCGCCGAGGGCGGCTGAGCCCACCGAAAGGGGAGGCGGCGATGGATCGGAGCTGCAGGGAACTGGCCGGGATCTGGTTCGACGCCTGGAAGGACCTCGACATCGAGCGCTTGCGGGAGATCCTGGCCCCGAGCTTCGTCCACGTCAGTCCGCTCGGGCGGCTCGAGGGGCGTGATCACTACCTGGAGGTGGTCGAGCCCATGGCGCGCGCCAGCGTCGTCGAGCTCGAGGTGCACGAGATTCTCGCCGAGGGTGAGGTCGCGGCCGTCCGCTTCACCAATGAGACGCCGAACGGGAGCGTCGAGTCCTGCGACTGGATTCGTGCTCGTGACGGGCGGATCGAAGAGATCCGGTCCTTCTACGACAGCGTCCTGGTGCGCGAGACCCTGGGCGACTCCTCCGAATACTGACCGGTCGCCCGGGCGCGGAAGATTGCTAGTCTGGCCCGAGATGGCCAATCGCACCGCCGCCGAGTTGGATCGGCACGACCCGCTGGCCGCGGCGCGCGGCCGCTTCCACCTGCCCGACGGAGTCATCTACCTCGACGGTAACTCGCTCGGGGCCCTTCCCACCGCGGCCGCGGGCGATGTCCGCCACGCGATCGTCGAGGAGTGGGGGCAGGGCCTGATCCGTAGCTGGAACGCCGCGGGCTGGTACGAGCTTCCGCTATCCCTGGGGGACCGCCTGGGCGGCCTGCTCGGGGCGGCGCCCGGGCAGGTGGCGGTGTGCGATACGACCACGGTCAACCTCTTCAAGGCGATGTCGTCGGCCCTGGCCCTACGTCCGGAACGATCGGTGGTGGTGATGGACGCAGCCGACTTCCCGGCCAATCTGTACGTCGCCGAGGGCGCCCTCGCCGATACAGCGTTCGAGCGCAGGCTGGTGGAGCCGGGTGAAGCTCCGCAGGACCTGCTCGACGAGTCGGTTGCGGTGCTGGCGCTCAGCCACGTCAACTACCGGAGCGGCGCCATCGCCGATCTCGGGGCGCTCACCGCGGCGGCGCACGCCGTCGGCGCCCTGGTGGCCTGGGATCTCTGCCACAGCGCCGGGGTCCTGCCGCTGGAGCTCGACGCTTGGAGAGTCGACTTCGCCGTCGGCTGCACCTACAAGTTCTTGAACGGCGGGCCGGGAGCGCCGGGCTGGATCTACGCGGCCCATCGGCATCTCGAGGCCGGGGCTCGGCAACCACTGTCGGGCTGGATGGGGCATGCGGCGCCCTTCGCCTTCGACCGCGGCTACCGGCCCGATCCCGGCATCCGCCGATTCCTGTGCGGCACGCCGCACATCCTCTCCATGCGAGCCGTAGCGGCCGGGCTCGACACCTTCGCCGGCGTGCGGCTCGAGGAGGTCCGCGCCAAGGCGGTCTCGCTCACGACTCTCTTCATCGAGCGGGTGGAAGACGGCTTGCCCGCGGGGACCCTCGAGCTGGTGAGCCCGCGCGATCCCGACCGGCGGGGCGCGCAGGTGAGCTTCGGCTTCGAGCACGGATACGCAGTGATCCAGGCGCTCCTCGACCGCGGCGTCATCGGCGACTACCGCGATCCGGGGGTCATGCGGTTCGGCTTTCAGCCGCTCTACCTGTCGCACGCCGACGTCGCGCGCGCGGCCGACGCTCTGGTCGGCTGCATCGAAAGCTCGGTGTGGACCG
>JAHEKO010000148.1:3722-8497 GCA_024638355.1 Acidobacteriota bacterium | reverse complement strand
GAGATGACCGCCCGGCCGCCACGCCGCAAGACGCGGTGGATCTCCGCGAAGAGCTCGACCTTGTGCGCGTTGTCCACCAGGTTCAGCACGCAGTTCGACACCACCACGTCCACCGAGTCGTCCGCCACGAGCGGCTGGTCCCTGCGCAGCCCCTCGACCAGATGCTCGACTTCGAGGAGCCCCTCGACGTCGGCGACCGGCTTCGACCCGAGACGCTCCTCGAGCAGTTCGAGATCGAGGGCGAGATCCTGAATCCTTCCACGCCGGAACTCGACGTTGGCGAAGCCGATGCGATCGGCGACCAACGGAGCGTTGCGGCGGGCGACGTCGAGCATCTCGGGGGTCATGTCCACTCCGATCACGCGCCCGGTGGCGCCCACCACCTGGGCGGCGATGAAGCAGATCTTGCCGGTGCCGCTTCCCAGGTCGAGGACCGTCTCGCCCGGTTGCAGAAACCGGCTCGGGTCGCCGCAACCGTAGTCGCGCTCCAGCACCTCCGGCGGAATGACTTCCAGATACTTCGGGTCGTAGTCGATGGGGCAGCAGAGATCCGCGACCCGCGTCTCGGCCCCGGTGCTGTAGCGTTCTCGTACGAGCTTTTCGGTGTTGGCAATCGTCATGGTTGTCTCGTTTCCCGTTCAGTGGGTCGGCGGGGGTCGTTCCTACCGTCTCCCGCTCGGTTGTGCAACGACGGATGTCCCGCCGGCGGCCCGCGCCGGCGGCGACCGTTCTCGGTCCGCTTCCGGGGTCAGCGCGGCGGCGCGCGGCCGGCGAAGGCGAAAGCCCACACGGCGACGGCACAGCCGACGGTGCGCGGCGCCGGTGGCCGCGCCAGGCCGGCCAGCAGGCGGCGCACCAGCGCGGCCCAACCGCGCCAGAGCGGAGAGCCGGCCGAGTCGACCGCCAGCCAGCGGATCAGGTCTCGGGTGCGATCGAGATCGCGCAGCGGCTCGAGCAGAGAGACCTCGAGCCCGGCGGCTCGCAGCGCCGCCAGGAGGGTGCGGAGCGTGTTCGACGCGCACCAGCGAACGCGGGCCAGCTCGGCGTCGAGCGATCGGTGCGTCGCCAGCAGGTAGAACCCTCCGTCGGGCGACGGCCCGACGACGACGCGATCGCGATCGTCGCCGAGTCGGGCGAGGGCCTGGGCGACGTGGCCCCGGGTCAGGCCCGGCACGTCCGACCCGACGACCAGCAGCGGACCCGCGGCGCGGCCGTGGGCGTCGCGGACCGCGGCCCGGAAGCGGTCGCCGAAGCTCCGCCCCCGCTGCCCGACCCGCCGCACATCGGAGCTGGCCTCGAGAGGGGCCGGCGACGAGACCTCGAGCCGGCAGCTGTTGGCGCGCCCGGCCTCCAGGGCGGCGTCCAGGTTGCGGCGATGCAGAGACCGCTCGAGGGACGCGAGGCGTGCCGGCAGGAGGCGCCGCCGGGCGCATTCGCCCGCCGGGCTCAGGGTGAAAACGAGAAGGCTCGGTTCGCGCACGGTCGGGTTGCCCACGTTAGCTCTGTACGGCGTTCGGCGCTGGCCGGATGGCCGAAAAGACATTCTACAACCGGTGCAGGGCCCCGCGAGCCCCTCGCCGAGGGTTATCATCTGACCGCTTTGGGCCGATTCCTCTTCCTCTCCCTGCCGCTACTGCTGCTGCTGATGGCGATCTTCTCGCTCGGTCTCGAGGCGCTCGATCTCGCCGCCTCGACTTCGAGCCTGGCCGCCCTGGGCCTGGCGAGAGCCGAGCCCCTGCCTCTCGAGCTCGCCGCCGGCGGCTGGCTGATCGAAGCGCTCGCGCTCACCGCGCTCTTCCTGCTGATCCAGGGAAGGAGCGGCGCGTGGTGGCTGGACGGACTGGTCACGGGCGCGATCGGCTGGGTCTTTCGCGGTCCGGTGCTGGTGCTCTCGGTCGTTTCGGTGAGCCGCCTCGGCAGCGATCCCTGGTGGCCGATGTCGCTGCGGTGGCTGGCGCTCTACACCCTCTGCGGTCTCGCCCTGGCGGTCACCGCGCGCGCCGTCGGGGTCGAGCGATGAGCGACGGCTACGGCACCATCGCCGCGGTGGGCAGCGCCTTCCCCGATCACTACTACGAGCAAGACGAGCTGCTGACGGCGTTCCGTCGGGTCTGGGCGCCGAAGATGTTCAATCTCGCCCGCCTGGAGCGGCTCCACCGCAACGTCCTGGTCGGCGGCCGGCACCTGGCGCTGCCGCTCGAGGAGTACGAGCGGCTGGAGAGCTGGGGCCAGGCGAACGATGCCTGGATCGAGGTCGCGCAGGAGGTCGGCGGGCGGGCGGTGCTCGACGCGCTCGAGCGGGCGGGGCTCGGGGTCGAAGAACCGGACGCCCTCTTCTTCGTCACCGTGACCGGCGTCGCCACCCCCTCGATCGACGCCCGCCTGATCAACCGCCTCGGCCTGTCGCCGAGCCTCAAGCGGATTCCGATCTTCGGGCTCGGTTGCCTCGCCGGCGCCGCCGGCCTGGCGCGCGCCGCCGATTACGTCAAGGCCTATCCCGATCAGGTCGCCGTGCTGCTTTCGGTGGAGCTCTGTTCGCTGACGCTGCAGCAGCAGGACTTCTCCGTCGCCAACCTGATCTCGTCGGGGCTGTTCGGCGACGGCGCGGCGGCGGTGGTGGTGGCCGGCGCGGAGCGCGGCTTCGCCGGTCCGCGAATCAAGGCGACCCGCTCGATCTTCTACCCCGACTCCGAGCGGGTGATGGGCTGGGACATCTCGGAGAAGGGCTTCCAGGTGGTGCTCTCGCCCGACGTCCCGGTGGTCGTGCGGCAGTTCTTGCGGCGCGACGTCGACGCTTTCCTCGGCGACCTCGGACTCGAGCTGGGCGATATCGGCTCGTGGGTGGCGCACCCCGGGGGACCGAAGGTTCTGCAGGAGATGCAGGCGGCGCTCGAGCTCACGAACGGCGAGCTCGACGTGACGTGGCGCAGCCTCGAGGAGGTCGGCAATCTGTCGTCGACCTCGGTTCTCCTGGTACTCCAGGAGACCCTGGCCGAGCACCGGCCGGAGCCCGGCAGCCTCGGAATGCTGCTGGCTCTCGGCCCGGGCTTCTGCTCCGAGCTGGTGCTCCTCGAATGGTGATCGGGTTCGCCCGGCGCGGGTCCGGGCAAGAGCGAAACGCCCGGCACGGGTCCGGGCGGGATTCAAACGGGTTCGCCCGGCACGGGTCCGGGCGCTACTTGATTGAGATGAGTTCGACGTCGAAGACCAGCATGCCCTGGGGCGCGCCCTTGCGGCCGCCGTACGCCAGCTTCTCGGGGATCCAGAAGCGGCGCTTCTCGCCTTCGACCATCAGCTGCATCCCTTCGGTCCAGCCGCGGATCACCTGATCGAGCGGGAAGCTCGAGGGCTGCCCGCGCTCGACCGAGCTGTCGAACATCTTGCCGTCGGTGGTCCAGCCGCTGTAGTGCACGGTGACCGTGCTGAAGCGGTTGGGGTGCTTCGCGCCGCTGCCCGGCTGGAGCACCTTGCTGGCCAGGCCCGACCGGGTGACTTCGGCGTCGGCGGGCGGCGCCGCGACGTCGGGCGGCGCCGCGGGCGGCTCGTAGATCGAGATCAGCTCGACGTCGAACACCAGCATGCCCTGCGGTCGGCCTTCGCGGCCCTGGTAGGCGAGCTCCTCGGGAATCCAGAACCTGCGCTTCTCGCCCTCGACCATCAGCTGCAAGCCTTCGGTCCAGCCGATGATGACCCGGTCGAGGGGGAAGCGTACGGGCGCTCCCTTGGCCACCGAGCTGTCGAACATCTTGCCGTCGGTGGTCCAGCCGGTGTAGTGGCAGGTGACCTGGTCGGTCGGCCCGGGGTGGCGCTCGCCGCTGCCGGGCGCGAGCACCTTGCTAGCGAGGCCCGACGCGGTCGTCTCGGCGTCGGCGGGCGGCGCGGCGACGTCGGCCGGTGCGGCAATCGGCTTCACCTTCACGGTCTTCTGGGCGGTCGCCGGGGAGAGTGAGATGGCGAGGACGAGAGCGAGCGAGGCTCCGGTAGCGATCTTCATGGCGGCGACAACCTATCGCGTCCGGCCCATACCCACAAACGAGCGTCGAGCGTCCGGTCGAACCCTTACCGAGCTCCGGGCAACGATCGCCATAGAATCAGAGTGCATTGAGCGAGATTCTGGGCATCGACACGCGAGTCCTCTATTCCCTGCTGCTGGGCGCCGTCGTGCTCGAGCGGTTGGTGGAGTTGGCGATCACGCAGCGAAATCGAGCCTGGGCGCTGGCTCAGGGGGGGCTCGAGATCGGCGAGGGCCACTATCCCTGGATGGTCGCGCTCCACACGCTCTTGCTGATCGCCTGCCCGGCCGAGGTCTGGCTGCTCGACCGACCCTTCGTGCCCGGTCTGGCGCTGGTAATGTCGATCCTGCTCGTGCTCACCATGGCTCTCCGCTACTGGGCGATCGCCACACTCGGCAAGCGCTGGACGACGCGCGTCGTCTGCGTACCGGGTCTGCCGGTGATCACCGGCGGGCCGTACCGCTTCCTCCGCCATCCCAACTATCTGGCGGTGGTGATCGAGGTGCTGGTCCTGCCGCTGGTGCACACCGCCTGGCTGACCGCCCTTCTCTTCAGCATCGGCAACCTCTTCGTGCTGCGCACCCGAATAGCGGTGGAGGAGGGGGCACTCGACGAGCACAACGACTACCGGGAGAGTTTTCAGCGAGCCCGCTCGCGACCGGCATGAGCGTCGACGAGATCCTGGGGCAGGTGCGCGAGCTGGCGGCCGAGCGGCTGGAGCTGAGCGTCGAGCTCCGCCCCGAGAGCCGGCTCATCGAAGAC
>JAHEKO010000148.1:0-3622 GCA_024638355.1 Acidobacteriota bacterium | reverse complement strand
AGCGAGCCCGCTCGCGACCGGCATGAGCGTCGACGAGATCCTGGGGCAGGTGCGCGAGCTGGCGGCCGAGCGGCTGGAGCTGAGCGTCGAGCTCCGCCCCGAGAGCCGGCTCATCGAAGACCTCGGGCTCGATTCGCTGCGCCTCCAGGCGCTCGCGGTCGAAGTGGAGAATCACTACCGGATCTGCCTGGAGCCGGAGGACGAGGAGAGCATCGTCACCGTCGCCGATCTGGTGCGGACGATCGCCGCCAAGCTGCGGCAGCCATGAACCTCGCGCCGACCATCGAGCCCGAGGCGCCGGCGACCCTCGGCGCCGCGCTGGAGCGTGCTGCCCGCGATCCATCGACCGGCATCCGCCTGCTCGACCGACGCGAGCAAGCGACGTGGCTGCCGTGGTCGGCGATTCTGGCCGGCGCGCGCGACGTTGCCGCGAGCCTTGCGGCTCTCGGAATCGAGCGGGGCGATCGACTCGGGTTGATCTTTCCGACCGGTCGAGAGCTGCTCGAGGCATTCTTCGGCGCGGTGCTCGCCGGCGCCGTGCCCACGTGCCTGCCGCCGCCGCCCCGCTTCGGCAAAGCGGCGGGATACGGCCGCCGCGCCGGCGCGATGCTCGCGAGCGTCGATGCGCGGCTGCTCCTCGCCGAGAGACGCGCACGGACCCGCCTGGACAAGAGTCTCGAGCCCCTACCGCTCGGTACCCGAGCGCTCGACGATCTGCCCGCCGGCAAGACGGTCGCGGCGGCGGTCGGCGGACGGCCCGACGACCTGGCACTGATCCAGTTCTCCTCCGGCACGGAGCTCTCGCCAAAACCGGCGGCGCTCTCGCACGCGGCCGTCCTGAGCCAGGCCCGGCTGCTCAACGGCTACTGGCCCGACACCCCGGAGGTGCGCCAGCGCGGCGTGTCCTGGCTACCGCTCTACCACGACATGGGGCTCATCGGCAGCCTCTTCACCGCTCTCGAGCGCCCCGGCGAGTTGACGCTGCTGCCGCCCGAGGTGTTCGCCGCGCGCCCGGCGATCTGGCTGCGGGCGATCTCGCGGTTCGGCGGCACCGTGTCGCCGGCCACCAACTTCGCCTACGGCTACTGCGTCGAACGGATCCGCGACCGCGAGCTCGACGGAGTCGACCTGACCAGCTGGCGGGTGGCCCTGAACGGCGCCGAGCCGGTGAGTGCCGACGTCATGCGCCGTTTCGCTCGGCGCTTCGCCCGCTGGGGATTCCGCAGCTCGGCGCTGACCCCGGTGTACGGGTTGGCCGAGGCCGCGTTGGCGGTGACCTTCTCGGACGTCGAAGCGCCGTTCGTCAGCCGCCGCTTCGCGCGCGACGGCCTGAGTCCGGGCAATTGCGTGCGGGAAGAGGCCGGCGGCCGCGAGCTGGTCTCGGTCGGAAGGCCGGTCGCCGGCTTCGAGATCGCCATTCGCGACGCGGCGGGGCAGGGCGTCGAGGAGGGCGTCGTCGGCCGCATCTGGGCGCGCGGCCCGACCCTGATGGAAGGCTACGTCGGGCGGCACGCCGAGACCCGCGAGGTGCTGCGCGACGGCTGGCTCGACACCGGCGACCTCGGATTCCTCCATCGCGGCGAGCTCTACGTCTGCGGCCGGATCAAGGACCTGATCATCGTCCGCGGCCGCAACCACTCCCCTGTCGAGCTCGAGCGGGTGGCGGAGTCGGTGCCGGGGGTGGGCATGGGCGGCGCGGTGGCGGTCGGTCATCTACCCGAAGGGGGCGACCGCGAGCGTCTCGTGCTGTTCGTGGAGCGAGCCCGGGGCACGCCGAACGAGGTGGTCGATGCCATTCCCGCGACCTGCCGTCGCGCGCTGCTTTCGGATTCGGGCCTCGAGGTCGACGAGGTGGTGGTGCTGGCGCCCGATTCGATTCCGCGTACGTCCTCGGGCAAGGTCCGTCGCGCGGAGACCCTGCGGCGCTGGGAGCGGCGCCAGGGCGGATAGGACATGGCTCGGGGACGCAACGCCGTGCTGGTCATCGGTGGCGGGCCGGTCGGCCTCGCCACCGCGATCGCCCTGCGCCGGCGTGAGCTGGCGGTGCGCGTCATCGATCCGCGCCGGCCGCCGATCGACAAGGCGTGCGGCGAAGGCGTGATGCCGGATGGCGCGCGCTGGCTGAGCGACAACGGCGTCGAGCTGGGGGCCGGCGAGAGCCATCCCTTCCGCGGCATCCGGTACGTGGATGGCGCCGTGGTGGCCGAGGCTCGCTTCCCCGCGGCGCCTGGCCTGGGCGTGCGGCGCATCGCTCTCCATCGAGCGCTGGTCGCGCGGGCCGAGCGGCTGGGCGCCCGGCTCGAGTGGGGAGTGCGGGCGCTCGGGCTGCGCGGCGGAGTGCTCGAGACGTCCGCCGGCAGCTGCCGGCCCGCATGGCTGATCGGCGCGGACGGTCTCGGCTCGCGCGTGCGCCGATGGGCCGGTCTCGAGCGACGCCGCCCGGCTCGGCGCCGGCGTACCGGAATCCGCCGTCACTTCCGCATCGCTCCCTGGACCGATCTGGTGGAGGTCCACTGGACGGACGACTGCGAGGCCTACGTCACTCCGGTGTCGCCGTCCGAGACCGGCGTCGCGATCCTGTGGAGCGGCGAGCCGGGCGGCTTCGCCGCGGGCATCGAGCGCTTTCCGACGCTCGCCCGGCGCCTGGCGGGCGCCGACGCCGCCTCCACCGATCGCGGAGCCGGCCCGCTCTGGCGCCGGGCCCGCCGGGTAAGCCGCGGCCGGCTGGCCCTGGTCGGGGACGCCGCCGGCTATCTCGACGCCATCACCGGCGAGGGGCTGTCGCTCGGCTTCCACGAGGCCGACGCGTTGGCCGAGGCGATTGCCGAAGGGGATCTCGCCGGCTACGAGCGTTCGTTCCGGCGGCTGGTCGCGTTCCCCTTCGCCCTGATTCGACTCCTCCTCTTTGCCGAGCGCCACCCCTCGATTCGGCGCCGGATGGTCCGCACCCTGGCCCGCGAGCCCGAGCTCTTCGCCCAGATCCTGGCCATCCACACCCGCGACCGGCCGGCCGCCAGCCTGGGCGTGGGCGGGGCCTTCCGTTTCGTCCGTGGCCTGGTGACGGCACACGGTTAGTCGAAGGTTAGCTTGCGCCTGGTGTAGAGTTTTCGGTTGGACTCGATGTCCCGAGAGCCGACCCGATGCCGAAACCCAGAGGCCACGACTGGCGACCCTTCCGCGCCGACGAGCGTTACGTCGAGCCGTTCTCACCCCACGGCCGCTACTCGCTCGCCCTCGCCTACGCCAACGCCTACCACGTCGGCATGTCGAGCCTGGCGCTGCAGCGGGTCTACAAGCTCGTGCACGACCGGCCCGAGTGGTCGTGCGAGAGGTTCTTCACCGACGGCGACGGGATGCCGCTGTCGGTCGAGACCGACTCGCCGCTGTCGAGCTTCGGCGCCGTCGCCTTTTCGATCTCGTTCGAGGAGGACTACGTCAACTTCCTGCGGCTGCTGACGCGAGCCGGAATTCCACTCCGCCGCCGCGATCGCACGCGACGCGACCCCCTGGTGATCGTCGGCGGGTCGTGCGCGATGATCAACCCGCTGCCGCTGTCGGAGTTCGTCGACGTCTTCCCGCTCGGCGCCGCGGAGAACGTGCTGCCCGATCTGCTGGCGGCGCT
>JAHEKO010000147.1 GCA_024638355.1 Acidobacteriota bacterium | reverse complement strand
TCAGACCGGGCGCCACCAGGTAGACGAGGCCGCCGAGGGCCGCGGCAAGGCCGAGCCACTCGGCGATCCGCGGCCGCTCTCCCGCCGCCAGCGCGGCGCCGATCATCGTCACCTGCACCGTGCCGAACAGCAGCAGGGCTCCGACGCCTGTATCCAGGCTGACGTAGGCCAGCGAGAACGCCAGGGCGTAGACAAACAGCGCCGAGGCGGAGAGCCACGAGCCCGCTGCCCCGGCCACCACGGGCCGGGCTCGGCCCGCCAAGAGCGCCAGCGGCGCCAGCGCGAGCGCACCGCTAGCCAGCCGGACCGACGTGAAGGTCACCGGGTCGACGAGCTCGGCGCCGAGCGCCATGCGACAGAGGAGCGAATTGGCGGCGAACGCGATCAGGGTGAGGAGGGTCAGGATCGCCGTGACTGCGGGTCGCGGTTGGGGTTCGCCATGCAAATCGATCGCGAGGCCTCCGGCTTGCGGGCGCCGGGGCGGTCCGGCGCCTTCCTGAGCGTACCCTCTTCGGGAGGCTTCGAATCCTGCGCCGCGGCACGCATCAGCCGCGCCGGTTTCCCAGGGTAAGCCCTCGAAAAAGCGGCGGCAGGCGCGCAAAAAGCGGTGGTACGCGGGCCGTGCGCGGCGATCCGGCGGGCCGGACGCCTCGGATCAAGTGAGCCAACTCCTTGAGCGACAGAGGGTTGTGTCTGGTGGTCCGATCCGAGCCGCCCGCCTGCGCATGCCGGGATGCTCATGAATCGATGGTACGCGCGTTGCCCTTTGAATCCATGCGCGCGCTCGAAAGGCAGGCCAGAGATGACCCTGACGACCACCCCCAACCTCCCCACTGCGATCCTCCGCGGAGCCCTGATTCTCGCCCTGACCCTGGGCGCTCTCGCTCCGTTGGCCGCCGAGGGCCCAGCGCCCGAGGTGGAGACCGTGCTGGTCCAGGCCGACAGCACGGCCAAGGCCGCCGAGCTGGTGAAGTCGGTCGGTGGCGAAGTCGTTCGCGAGCTGAAGATCATCCGCTCGGTCGGGGCCCGGGTGACGCCCGAGCAGCGCGCCGAGCTGGCCAAGAACGAGGAGGTCCGGCGGATCTGGGACGACGCCGAGACCCGGGTCGATTCCGCCGGAACGCTCGTCGTTCTCGATCGCTTCGACAACGCGACGTTCTCGAATCAGGACGGAGCCGACGCCTGGTCGGGCGCCTGGCAGGAGAACGACCCGAAGAGCGGCGGTGGCGGGCCCTTCGCCGGCGAGGTCCAGATCCTCAACGGCGAGCTACGGCTCGACGAGATGGCCAACACCGGCGCCGATCCGTGGGTGCGACGCCAGGTCAACCTCGAAGGCTACTCGAGCGCGACCCTCAGCTTCGACTACCGCACCTCGGCGGGCGTCGATCCCTCCGACGAGGTGGCGGTCGAGATCTATTACAACGGCGGCTGGTACCACATGCTCGAGCAGTGGGGCGGCATGAGCGGCGAGCAGTTCGGGTCGAAGATCTACGACATCTCGCCCTTCATCTCGGCCGATACCAAGGTCCGGATCCGCATCGCCAATCTGTTCGGCGGCTCGAACGAGTACTTCTTCGTCGACAACGTCCAGATCACCGCGATGAGCGGCGCCGGCGGCAACGGCGTCGTCAACCGGACCGTGCGCGACAACTTCGAAGACGCGACCTTCGACAACGACGACGGACCCGACAATTGGACCCTGCCATGGGTCGAGGTCGACCCGCAGTCGGGCGGCGACGGTACCGGCAGCGGCCAGGTTCGTATCACCGGCGGCGGCCTGCGCCTCGACGACTACCCCAACACCGGCGGCCAGCCGAGCGCGGCGCGCCGGGTCGATCTGGCCGGCGTGACCGACGCGCTGCTCACCTTCCGCTTTCGGACGACCGCGGGAGTCGACCCGAGCGACGCCATCGCGGTCGAAGTATCGAGCGCCAATCTCGACTGCCCCATGTGCCCGCCCCACGACTGGGACTACGAGCTCCTGGAGTGGATCTCCGGCATCCAGGGCGCCACCACCGGCCAGCGCACCTACAACGTCTCCAACCACTTGACGAACGCCTTCCACGTGCGCTTCCGGGTCGCCAGGTACTACGGCGGCGGCAACGAGTACTTCTACGTCGACGACGTCGAGGTGCGCGCGACCTCCGGCGCCTGGAGCATTCGCGACGAGTTCAACTTCGTCGACTACGACAACAACGACGGCACCGATCTCTGGGCCGGCACCTGGTCCGAAGCCGGCGAGCTCGACGGGCCGTGGAGCGGCAGCGTGCGCGTCGGCGCCTACGACGGCGGCTCCCGCCAGGGCCTGCGGATGGACGGGCCGAGCGTGGGAGCGAGCCGCAAGGCCGACCTCAGCGAGGCGACCACCGCCGTCCTCAGCTTCGACTACCGGCGCGAGCAGCTCGCGTCGGCCGACGACTGGGTGGTGGCCCAGGTCTCGGGCGACGGCGGCCAGAGCTGGATCGAGCTTCTTCGGCTGGAAGGACCGGCCGACGACGCGACGTCCCAGACCTTCAGCTACGACCTGGCGAGCTACGCGTCGGGGGAGACCACGGTGCGGTTTCTCGCCTCGGATCGCCTGTGGAACGGCGCCGTGGTGATCGACAACGTCGAGCTGAGCGGCGGCGTAGGGGCGCAGGGCAGCGATCCCGCGGCGGCGCAGACACCGCCCGACTACTCCCACTTCCCGGCGCTGGTGGACGCCGACCGGCTGCACGACGAGGGCATCACCGGCGACGGGGTCTCGATCGCCGTCGTCGACACCGGCTTCTGGCCGTCGCAGGCGCTGATCGAGAACAGCCGCGGCGAGCCCAAGTTCCTGGTGCGCTACGACGCGATCCGCGGCGAGCTTCACCTGGGAGACGACCTCAACGGCCACGGCACCCACGTCGCGAGCGTCATGGCCAACAGCAGCCACGTGGCGGGGGCCTACAACGGCATCGCGCCGGACGCGGGCATCGTCGGGATCAAAGCCTTCGACAACGACGGCCGCGGCTCCTACTCGACCATCATCCACGCCTTCGACTGGGTGCTCGCCAACAAGGACGTCTACGCCATCAAGGCGGTCAACCTCTCCTTCAGCGCCGAGCCTCGATCGTTCTACTGGGATGATCCCCTCAATCAAGCCGTCATGGCGCTGTGGGACGCCGGTCTCGCGGTGGTCGCTTCGGCCGGCAATCGCGGTCCCGACGCGATGACCATCGGCGTCCCCGGCAACGTCCCCTACATCATCACGGTCGGCGCGATGACCGACGCGTTCACCCCCGGCGACGGATCCGACGATCATCTCGCCTCCTTCTCGTCGGCGGGACCGACCTACGAGGGCTTCGTCAAGCCCGAGATGGTCGCTCCGGGCGGGCACATGCTGGGAGTCGTCGACCCGGTCGCCCTCCACCCCAGCCAGCACCCGCAGTGGCTCGACGGCCACTACTTCACCATGTCGGGCACGTCGCAGGCGACCGCGCTGGTCAGCGGCGTGGTGGCCCTCATGTACCACGCCGAGCCCGGCCTCACCCCGGACGAGATCAAGTGCCGGCTGATGACCGCCGCCCGGCCCGCGGTCGACGACCTCGGCGACCTCGCCTACTCGGTCTTCCAGCAGGGCGCCGGATTGGTGAACGCCTACGACGCCGTCTACTCGAGCGCCGCCGGTTGCGCCAATCAGGGGCTCAACCTGACCCTCGACCTGGCCGGGCTCGAGCACTACCGGGGCCGGGCCAATCGTGACTCCGACGGCGACTACTATCTCGAGGGCGTCGACGGGTTCATCTGGAACGACGGCTTCATCTGGAACGACGCCTTCATCTGGAACGACGCGTTCATCTGGAACGACGGCTTCGTCTGGAACGACGCCTTCATCTGGAACGACGCGTTCATCTGGAACGATGCCTTCATCTGGAACGACACGTTCATCTGGAGCGACTCCCTGACCGAGACGATGACCGTCAACACCTGGGTCGACCAGGAGTAGTTCGGGTTAGCCTTCCTCCAGCCATGGAGGAAGAGCGCCGGCTGATCGCGACCGACGGCACCGAGCTGGTCTACTGGCGGCGAGCGGCCGATGACGCCGCCGCGGGACGGCCGCCGCTCCTCCTCGTCCACGGTGCCGCCAGCAACCACACCCGCTGGTCGGAGCTTCTCGACGCCACGTCGCTCAAGGGCACGAGGGACTTCCTGCGACCCGATCTGCGCGGCAACGGCGCCTCGATGACGCGAGGACGGCTCGATCGCGAGATCTGGAGTCGCGACCTGCTGGAGATTCTCGACGCCGAGGGCGACCGACAGGCGGTCCTCGTCGGCCACAGCCTCGGCGCCCAGATCGGCGTCGACTTCGCCCACCGCTACCCTTCCCGGACCCGCGCTCTGGCGCTGATCGACCCGGTCTTCCGGCGAGCGCTCACCGGGCCCCGCCGGCGCATGGCGCGAGCGATGCCCATCGTCGCGCTGGCGACGCGGGCCATCCGGGTCCTCAACGCGCTCGGCCTGCGCCGGCGCGAGATCCGTGCGGAGCGGGATCTGCGAGAGCTCGACGAGCGGACCCGCGCGGCGCTACGCGAGGGCGAGTCTCACGAGGAGATCGCCCGCCGCTACTCGGCCCTCGGTCCGATCCTGCGACACATGCCGCTCGCCAACTACCTGCAGCAGCTCCACGCCACGGTAGCTCCGCTCCCACCGCTCGAAGAGCTCGATCTGCCGGTCCTCGTGCTGCTGTCGGCCGGCAGCACCTTCGCCGATCCCGAGATCAACCGCGGGGAGATCGCCCGCCTTCCCCGCGCCTCGACGGTGGAGATCGACGCCAACCACTGGCCGCTGACCGAGCGGCCCGAAGCGGTGCGCGAGGCTCTCGAGACCTGGGCCGCTGGGCTCTAGTCGAGCTTCTCGAGCTTCGCCGCCAACCGCTCCAGCGTACGCAGCGTGCGCATCGTCGTCGCCCCGACGCTCTTTTCGATCAGCCCGAGGTCGAGATCCGAGTCGAGGATTCCGGCGCTCGGCAGCCAGTAGAGCTCCCGGGCGTCGAGAACCAGGAGGTCCTCGGCGGTGGCCAGACCGCGCACCCTCTCGGCGGCCGCGCCGCTCGCTGCACGGCGCAGCAGGAGCACCTGGGGCTTGCCGGCGGCTTCGATCTGCGCCTCGATGAAGGGTCTCCGAGCCGCGATGGCGGCGACCTCGGCGGCGGTGCGCAAGAAGGTGGGGACCTCGTAGTCGAGGCCCCGGGCGAGCCCGGTCTCGATCCGTGTCGTCAAACGGCCGGCGCTCTCGCCCGCCGACTCGAAGATCACGTTACCGCTGGCGAGGAAGGCCGAGACCCCGGTCAACCCCATTCCGGTGAAACAGGCGCAGAGCTCGTCGTTGGTGATTCGCCGGCGGCCCAGGTTCATGCCGCGCAGGAAGGCCACGTGTCGGTTGGGCCGCGGCATCGGCTAGCGGATCTCCAGGCGCTTGAGGTGGGCGACCCCATGCGGGCTGACGCTGGCGACCGCCCACAGCCGCCCGCGGTTCCGAGCACTTTCGTACTTCTTGCCTTCGCCCTCGGGGACGAAGAAGCTCTCGATGCCGTAGGCGACGTCGAGGCGGTTCGCGGCCGAGCTCCGCACCCGCCCCCGCAGAAAACGTCCGGCCGCCGGTGGCTCGCAGGCCACGTCGGCGGCCGCCCATTCCTCGCCCGCGCGCTCGAGCGCCACGAACACCGGCTGGCCGGGCCGCGAGCAGCCGAGCGCATCGGTCGAACCTCGCCGGATGCTCGAGATGCCGTATCTCAAGATCACGTAGTCGCCGCGCAGCGGATCGCGAGGGTCGACCGGTACGGTCTTGAGCTCGATCTCCTCGCCGTTCTTGAGCTGGTAGTCGTGGTAGGCCCACAACCCGCCGGCGACCGCAACCCAGATCGCGGTGGTCAGCCAAAGACCGAGCGCGCCTCTAGGCATCGCGCCGCCTCCGCTGGCGATCGGCGAGCACTGCCCAACCAATCAGGAAGAGTCCGCCGAGAACGAAGAAGACCGATCGCGGCAGGAACTCGACGAAGGTGTCGAAGTAGCGCGAACCGATCAGCACGACGAACAGACCGATACCGGCGTTGTACCACCCCAGGCTCTGCCGGCGATGGCCGCGGAGCATCAGGACGAGGGCCGCGGCAAAGAGGGTCACGTTGAAGAGCGGCGTGTGGACCGGAAGCGACGGCGGAGTCACGAACGAGAGCGCAAAGCTCGCCGCCACCAGGGCGAGCACGAGCGGCGCCCCCCAACTCCGGCGCCCACGCCCCGCCTGCCCGAGCAGCGGGGCCGCCGCCATGGCGAGGCCGGCGGCGCCGAGCGCGGCGGTCGCCGCCATGAACAGCGGCGAGCCGTAGAAGGCGCCCTGATTGTCGTAGAAACGGAAGGTGAAGACATAGACCATCGAGCCGGTGAGAAGTCCGCCGGCGTACCTCAGGAACATCGAGAGCGGCCGCCACTCCCCCACCGTTTCGACTCGCTTGCCGATCCCGAACCAGAGCAGCCCCGAAGCGAGGAGCCACCAGAGGATGCCCGTGCCCTCGGCGTCCTCGAAGCCGTACCAATCGTTGGCTTCGAGCAGGAAGAGCAGGAGCCAGAGCTGCGTGTTCAGCACGGTGGCGATCATCAGGGCATTCGACTTCCGCTGGTGCGCCCGGTAGTAGAAGTAGGCCAGCGGGAGCGCGTAGAAGACGTTCGGAGCGTCGAACTCGAGCAGGTAGACGAAGCTCCAGATCAGGAAGCCCGCCACCAGCAGCCAGTCGTAGCGCGACTCGCGGCGCACGAAGCGCAGCGCCACGAGCGCCGCGACCAGCACCGAGCAGTGCCAGAAGCTCGAGGCCGCCAGGGTCAGGATCAGGGCCATCATCAACACGGCGAGCTGGGTGCGGTGCAGCCACCGGTCCCGGGTCACCAGGCTGTAGGGAAGAAGAAAGCCGATCAGGAGGGCCGGATATATCCAGGTCAGCGACTCGAACTCCTGAAAGTGGAGACCGTAGGCCCACAGCCAGAGAGCGCTGGCCAAGTAGAGCGCTGGCTTGAAGCCGAGCAGTAGGGCGAGCGGTACGCACAGGACCCCCCAGATCAGCGGCAGCAGGTAGCTGCCGGCCTGGACGTGGTAGGTCTGCCCGATCAGCGCCACGACGCCGCCGATCCCCAAGAGCGCGATCAGCCAGAGCGCCGCGCCGAGCCGCGGCCGCGGGGGTGTCCCGAACCTCGAATGGTAGCCGCCGTGAAGCGCGAGCAGGGTGAGACCGAGCGCGCCGGCGAGCCTCGCGGAAGCCGGGATCCGCTGCCAGTTGGCGGCGACGAAGAGGATCAGGCCGAGGCCGACCAGCACGGCGCCCAGCGTCAACACAGCCCGCAGCAAGGTGCTCGTACCCAGGCGCCGCGGGAGCGGAGCGCTCGCCGCTCGACGCGGCGCCGGCGGCGGCTCGACGCCGTAGTTGCCGAAGATCCGCGACACCGAAGCGGGGTGCACGAGTCCGCGTTTCACCCATTTGGGTACCTCGGCGCGCAACCACTCGAGCTGGCTCGTCGCGGCGACCATCGGCTCCAGGTCGGCGTCGACGGAGCGCGCCTCGAGCAGACCGAGGATCTCGCGGGCCGCGTCCTCGTCGAGATGCTCGAAGTAGGCCGGTCCGGCGCCGGCGAGCCGCTCGGTCACGGTCTCCCGCTCGAGTCCGGCGGCCGCCTCGATCGCCTCGACAAGCTCGGAGTCTTCGGCCCACGACAGAGCCTGGTATACGACGATGCGGTGCATTCCGTGTCGCCCGAGTCTATACAGCGTGCGCAGCCGGCGGCAGGGCGCCGACGCCCTTCAATGCACCGACTGCGGCAGCGCGAGCACGAACTCCGCGATCTCGGCGTCGAACCGCTCCCCGCCGTCGGTCACCATGCCGTAGCTGCCTCGCATCGAGCCGAACTCGGTCCCCAGAGGGCAGCCGGAGGTGTACTCGTGGCTCTCACCGGGCGCGAGAATGGGCGTCTCGCCCACCACGCCGTCTCCCCGCACCTCC
The DNA here is from genome assembly GCA_024638355.1 of Acidobacteriota bacterium. Lineage (GTDB taxonomy): Bacteria > Acidobacteriota > Thermoanaerobaculia > Multivoradales > JAHEKO01 > JAHEKO01. Next base: position 494 of record JAHEKO010000147.1, on the reverse strand, counting down.
TCGACGCGACCGTAAGCGTCCTGGATGATCCAATGCCGGGTGAGGAGCTGAACCGTCTCGTCCCCCTCGTTGGAGAACGTCACGGTGTAGAGGAAGAACCAGCGGCCGCGTCCGGGATCGGAGCGCAGCGGATCGAACCGGGCGCGCACCCGCACCCGCAGGCCACGGGTCACGGCCTCGGAGGTCGACTCGCTGAAGTCGGAAGTCGCCATCCTTCGGAGCTTACTCGACCGGCCCGCACGGGAGGGGCGAGGAGCGTTAGGATTCGGGTATGACCTCAGCTAGCCGCCCACCGTTCCGCTACTTCGGCCACTCCACCATCACCTTCGGGACTCCAGATGGGAAGATCGTCATGATCGACCCCTGGACGAAGGGCAACCCGGCGTGCCCGCCCGAGCTCCACGAGCCCGAGCGGATCGACGCCATGCTGATCACCCACGCCCACACCGATCACTTCGGCGACGTGCTCGAGCTGGCGCGAAAGCACCAGCCCG
>JAHEKO010000655.1 GCA_024638355.1 Acidobacteriota bacterium | reverse complement strand
CCTCGGCAGTGGCCGCCCAGCGCCACGAGAAGTCGGTGCCGGTGCTGCTGATGCCGCCGGTCTTGACCAGCGCCCAGCCTCCGCTCGCCACGAGGAGAGTCGCCACCATGGCGACGCGCCGTACGCCGTCGGAGAGGTTGCGGGTGACCACCGCCCAGGCGACGAAGGCGAAGCTCAGCATGGGGATGGCGTAGAAAATGAACAGCATGCCCTGGCCGAGGGTGGCGATCGATTCGTGGACGAGGCGCGACGTCACGAGCAGCGCGACGACCGCCACGACGAGGGCGCCCCACCGCTCGTACCCGGCTGCCCGGCTCAGAAAGAGCCACCAGACGACCACCAGCAATCCGCAGAGCACTCCGCCCAGCACGCTGACGTAGCCCACCGTCGTGCCGGGGACGACCCGGGGCAGGACCCACCAGACCAGGAACTGCACCACCGCGATGGCCACCCCGGGCCACAGCCGGAGCGGCGGTCGCCGGTTCGATTCGTCGATCTGTAAACCTGCCATGTCGAGCTCCCCTCCAGCCCGACCTCTTCACCGGCCGTCGTCGCAGTGAACGCTGGTGAGAAGGACGGGCTACCTCGGTCGGTTGCCCTACCCTACGCCTGTCGGGCCTCGAACGTTTCGCTTTGCTTTGGACCGGGGCCGGTTCGCGGCGCGGGCGTAACCGCGCTCGACCAGGAAGACGGCGAGCCGGTCGGCGACGAAACGGTGGCCGGCGGCGTTGAGGTGGGGGTCGAGCCGGTGATAGAGCCGGTCGGCCTCGGCCGGTAGAAGCGGCGTCAGGTCGAGAAACGGAATGCCCATGTCGGCGAACTCGCGCGCGAAGAGCGGTGCCGGGTTGCGCCGGTTGACCGGGATGTGCACGACGACCAGGGGAACGCCGGCCGCACGGCAATCGTCGCGGACGCGCTCGAAGATCGCGCGGTTCAGGCGCCACGTATAGCCGAACCCGAGACGGCGGCCGAGCGAATAATCGATGCGGCGGCCGATCTCGACGAGGCGCGAGTGTCGCTCGGCGAATCGCCGAAGCGCGCCCGGCCGGTTGTCGAGCGTCATCGGCACGAGCTCGCCGGCGTCGAGACGGAAGGCCGGTTTGGCGAGCCAGTCGTGACCCATGCGATACGCGGACCGCGCCCGCCGCAGGTTGGGCCGAATGAACGACAGCACCACCAGATCGGGGTCGACCGGCAGCGCGTAGTAACGCAGGGTGAGCCACATCTGGTCGATGCCGAAGCCGCCGATGCCGAAGTTGTAGCTCTGCGTCCGGCGCAGCCGCCGTTGCAGCAGATGGGCGAACGTCTGGTCGTCTTCGACGCCGCTGCCCATGGTGTACGAGTCGCCGAGAAAGGCCACCCGGCGCTTGCGGGTGGGCCGCTCGAATTCGCGCCGCGAGCGGAAGCCCTGGCGGTTGGAGCGATAGGTCACGCTGTAGGCGGGCGTGGTCTCGGTGATCGACCGGCTCGGCGGCAGCTTCCAACCGATCAGCGGATCGACGCTCGGCGCGCTCGCGGCGACGCGCTCGCCCGGATAGATGGGCGGCTCCGGCTCCGCGACTCCGAAGACGGCCAGGAGAGCCTCGGCGGCTGCCAGCGCCAGAAGCGTCGCGGCGACGAGAAGGAGCGCTCGCTTCGACAGCATCGAGAGTCGGCTGGAGGCTCTCAACGCGCGCCCCAACGCGTCGCGAGACCGAAACCGACGAACCAGTCGTCGCTTTCGACCTCCCAGCCGCCGTTGACGTCGAGCTGCAGGTCTTTGGACGGCAGGTAGGTGATGCCGGTGTCGACGAAGTGGGCGTCGTCGGAGCTCGCGAGGATGCTGGTCCAGCCGACGTAGGCTCCCCAGCTGCCACCGAACGAGAGGGCAGGGGTGACGTTCAGCGTCCAGGCCTCTTGGATTCCGGCGGGACCCGAGGCCAGGCCGGCGTTTGCCGTCAGGTTGCCGCTGCGGCCCCACGGGATGTCGAGAAGGAGGGTGAGCGCGCCGCCCCAGTCGTCGCGCGCGAAGCCGGTGGAACCGGTGGGAGCCGAGACCAGAGCGTCGAACGAGAGGGCATACCCGGCCTCCGGCCCGCGCACGAGAGGGACCTTGACGCCTAGAGCGACGTCCTCGAACCCCTCGTCCTCCGGCGTACCCGGTCCGCCGCGCTGGAGGACGAAGGAGTTGCCGAACAGCCTGAGCTCGAGGGCGGAGAAGCCGATGCGCG
>JAHEKO010000654.1 GCA_024638355.1 Acidobacteriota bacterium | reverse complement strand
GTAGATCTCCGACGGGTGCCGGTAGTCGGGCTGCTCGAGACCCGAGCGCTTCATCACCTCGACCAGGATCTCCCAGTCGGCGCGGGCCTCGCCCGGCGGCTCGACCGCCTTGCGGACGAGCTGCACGCGCCGGTCGGAGTTGGTGAATACTCCTTCCTTCTCGGCGAAGCAGGCGGCCGGGAGCACCACGTCGGCGAACCGGCACGACTCGTTGAAGAAGATGTCCTGGACGACGACGAAGTCGAGCTCGTTCATCGCCTCTTCGACCCGGCAGACGTTGGGCTCGGAGACGACGATGTCCTCGCCCAGCAGGTAGAGCGCCTTGAGCCGCCCATCGGACATGGCCTTCATCATCTCGTTCAGGTTGAGGCCGGTCGTCTCGCTCTGGGGCACGCCCCAGGCCGCGGCGAACCTCGCCCGCACCTCGGGATCCTCGGCGTTCTGATAGCCCGGGTAGAAGACCGGCGTCGCGCCCGAGTCGTTGGCGCCCTGGACGTTGTTCTGCCCGCGTAGCGGGTTCATACCGGCGGAGCGCACGCCGAGGTGGCCGGTCATCAACACCAGGTTCGACAGCGCGTAGACGTTGTCGGTGCCGGTGGTGTGCTCGGTGATGCCGAGGGTGTAGTAGATCCCGGCCCTGGGAGTCGTGGCGTAGGCGCGGGCGACCTGGCGGATGGTGTCGGCCGGCACCCCGGTGATCTTCTCCGCCTCCTCCGGCGGATAGCGCAGCGCGGTGTCGCGGACCTTCTCGAAGTCCTCGGTGTTGCGGGCGATCCAGTCGCGATCCTCGAGGCCCTCCGACACGATCACGTGCGCCATCGCGTTGAGCAGCCAGACGTCCGTGCCCGGCTTGAGCTGCAGGTGCCAGTCGGCGATCTCAGTCATCCAGATCTTGCGCGGGTCGGCGACTGCCAGGCGCGCGCCGCGCAGCACGGCGCGCTTCATCTCCATCGCGATGATGGGGTGCGCTTCGCTGGTGTTGGAGCCGGTAACGAACAGGAAGTCGGCGTCACGAATCTCCGGGATGGAGTTCGTCATCGCCCCCGCTCCGTACGTGGTCACCAGACCGGCGACCGTGGGAGCGTGTCACGTGGCGGCGCATTGATGGATGTTGTGGGTGCCGAAGGCCGCGCGCGCCATCTTCTGCATCAGGTAGTTCTCTTCCCCGGTGCAGCGGCTCGAGCTGATGAAGGCGAGGGAGTCGTTGCCGTGGCGCGCGGCCGCCGCCTGAAGCCCCTTGACCGTGCGGTCGAGCGCTTCGTCCCAGCTCGCCTCGCGCAGGCCGCCGCCGGGGTCTCGCACCAGCGGCACGGTCAGCCGATCCTCGTGATGGACGAAGTCGTTGGCGAAGCGGCCCTTGACGCAGAGGTTGCCGTCGTTGACGGTGGTCCCGGGCGGCGGGCTGGTGACCTTGACCACCCGGTTGGCCTCGCGGTCGACGTTCAGGTCGACCTGGCAGCCGACGCCGCAGAAGTTGCAGGTGGAGCGCACCTTGTCGAGCTCGCGCTCCGGCTTGCCCCAGGCGAGCGCCGCCTTCTCGGTCATCGCGCCGGTCGGGCAGACGTCGATGCAGCCGCCGCAGAGCTCGCAGGTGGTGTCGGTGAGCGAGCGCTCGTCGGCGGTGGCGATGGTCGTGTGCGCGCCTCGCGCGGCCAGGGTGATGGCGCTCACCGCCTCGACCTGGTCGCAGTAGCGGGTGCAGAGGCTGCACAGGATGCAGCGGTCGGGGCGGAAGGAGATGAACTTGTTGACGTCGTCGGGGCGCCCGCTGCGCTGCTTGGCGACCGGCGTCCACTCGCCCGCCGTGCCGTAGACCTCGGCCAGCTCGTGCACCCGCGACGGGTTGTTGTCCTCCATCACCTCGCGGTCCTGGATCGTGTCGGCCAGATGGAGCGACAGGATGAACTGCCGGTTGCGGGCGACCTTCTCGGTCTTCGTCCGCACCACCAGGCTGGGCGTCGCCTTGTACGCGCAGGCCGGCTGCATCAGCCGCGCCCCGTCGATCTCGACCAGGCACATCCGGCAGGCGCCGGCCGGCGTCAGCCGCGGGTCGTAGCAGAGGGTCGGGATCTCGACCTCGGCCCGCTTCGCCGCCTCGAGCACCGTCTCGCCCGGCTCGCAGCGGATCTCGTTGCCGTCGATGATGACGAACTCGGACATCGTAGCCGTTGAGTATGCCACGTGGCGTCACGCGTACCCCGTGGGGGCTC
>JAHEKO010000653.1 GCA_024638355.1 Acidobacteriota bacterium | reverse complement strand
GCGACGGCTCGGTTCGCGACGCCGTCGCCCTGCTCGACCAGCTCGCGACGTTCGGCTCGGGCCGGATCTCGGACGAAGAGGCCGCGAGGCTCCTGGGCGGAGTCGACCACGCGATCTTCCATCGCCTGCTCGGCGCGATTCTCGGCGGCGACTCCCGGGCGGTCTCGGAGATCGTGCGCGAAGTCGAAGGACATGGCTGGGACCCCCGCCATATCTACGGTGAGTTCCTGAACTACAGCCGCGACGCGCTGCACCTGGCGCTTGGCGGCGCCGCGGGAGAGGTCGACCTGCCGGAGGAGGAGGCCGCCCGGCTCGGCGCGATCGCTTCCGACGCCGGCTACGAGAACCTGCTTCGGCTCCTCCATCAACTGCTGGCCAGCGAGATGACCGTGCGCCGGAGCGAGATGGGATCGCTGGCGCTCGAGATTTGCTGGCTGCGCGCCGCCGAGCTGCCGAAGCTGGTGCGCATCGAGGAGATCCTGGGCGCCCGCGAGCCCGGCGCGGCGGACAGTGGTGGCGGACAACCGGAGCCCGACACTGCGTCCGGCGACGCCGGCCCCGGGGAGGGACGGCTCTTCGATCGGGCGGCAACGGGCGCCACGGCTTCCATCGCCCCGACCGGCGAGCCGGCGGGCGAGCCCGCACCCGCCGCGGCGGCGACGGAGACGACGGAGGAGCCACCCCCGGCGGCCGAGAAGCCTCTCGAGCCGCCCGAGCCGCGCGTCGAAGAGGTGCCCCTCCCGCCTGAGCCCGAGCCGGCCGCGCCGCCGGCCGCAATCGAGACCGTGCCGAATCTCGAGGCCGAGCCGGCGGCCCAGCCGGTGCCCAACAGCGGTTCGGGCGAGTCGCAGAACGGCCGCATCGGGCACTTCCTGGACGAGGTGAGTCGCAGGAAGCTGCCGCTCGCGGCCCACCTACGGGAGGCCTACCGGATCGTCTTCGAGAATCACACGCTGAGGATTCACTGCGCGTCGGACGACGCGTGGTTGAACGTCGAGACCCTGAGTCGGCCGTCGAATCGCAAGGCGCTCGAGGGCGCGCTCGAGGCGACCTTCGGCGAGCGCGCGTCGTGGAAGGTCGTGGAGTGCGACGAACCCGAACCGGCGCCCGCCGCGAAAGTCGAGAAGACGGATGAAGCCGCCGAGGACCCGCGCGTCCAGAAGATCCTGGACATCTTCGGCGGCCACGTGGAGGCGGTCGACGAGCCCTAGTTCGATCTCGAGGGCCGGCCCTGCCGGAAAGGAGAAGATGAACCTTCGCAAACTCATGAAGCAAGCGCAGGACATGCAGGAGAAGCTCCAGAGCGAGCTCGGAGACCTGATCGTCGAGTCGAGCGTCGGCGGCGGCATGGTGACCCTGAAGATGAACGGTCACAAGGAGGTTCTCGGCGTGACCATCGATCCCGAGGTCATCGACCCCGAGGACGCCGGTGTTCTGCAGGATCTGATCGTCGCCGCGGTCAACGACGCCAGCCGCCGAATCGACGAGACCATGCGCGAGAAGATGGGCAGCATGACCTCCAGCCTGCCCGGTCTCTTCTAGCCGCCTGAATGCATCCACCCACCCTCACGACTTCCACGCGGCGGCGTCCCTCTCCCGCCTCGAGCAGAGGCAGAGGGATCGAGGGAACCACTGGCTGATCCACTGGCCCGCCTGATCGGCGAGCTTTCGCGGCTTCCCGGCATCGGGCCGAAGACGGCGACCCGCCTGGCGCACTACCTGCTGCGGGTGAGTGCCGAGGACGCCGGCGAGCTCGCGACGGCGATCGTCGAGGTGAAGGAGAAGCTCTTCCACTGCTCGACCTGCAACGCGATCACGGCGATCGATCCATGCTCGATCTGCACCGACCCGGAGCGTGACCGCTCGACCATCTGCGTGCTCGAGGAGCCGTTCAACATCCAGCCGCTCGAGCGCACCGGCGAGTACCGCGGCCTCTACCACGTCCTCATGGGCGCCCTCTCTCCCCAACGCGGCATCGGCCCCGACCAACTGAAGGTCGCCGGCCTCCTCGGCCGCCTCGAAGGCGTCACCGAAGTCTTGCTGGCCACCAACCCCAACGTCGAAGGCGAAGCGACGGCGCTCTACCTCGCTCGCCTCCTCAAGCCCCACGGCGTCAAGGTCACCCGCCTCGCCTTCGGCATGCCGGTCGGCGGCGACATCGAGTACACCGACGAAGTGACCCTGGCTCGCTCCCTCGCCGGCCGGCGCGAGA
>JAHEKO010000652.1 GCA_024638355.1 Acidobacteriota bacterium | reverse complement strand
AGGAGAATCTCCTCGACCGCGCCGTCGCGCACCAGATAGGTGGGCGGGTGCCCGGCGTTGGTCAGCTCGAGCCGACCCGATCGATGGTCCACGATGCCGATCGTGGCGGTGACGAAGATCCGGCGCTCGGCGCGCACCATCTCGTCCAGTCGATGCAGGATCTCCTCGGGCGCCTTCGACTCCTCGACCAGAATCACCAGGGCGGCCTTGAGCATCGCCATGCGCAGCCCGGTCGGCAGGCCGTGGCCCGAGACGTCCGCGATCACCACCGCCAGCCGCTCCTCGTCGATGCGCAGGATGTCGAAGTAGTCGCCGCCGATCGCCGCGCTCGGCTCGAACAGGGTGGAGAACTCGAGGCTCTCGTTGTCGGGTAGATTGGCGGGCAGCAGGCTCTCCTGCAGCTCGCGCGCGATCTTGAGCTCTTTCTCGAGCGTTTCCTTTTGGGCTTGGGCGGCGACCAGCTGCTCGAGGTTGGCGATCATCTGGTTGAACGAGCGCTGGAGCTCGCCGATCTGGTCGCGGCGCCGGACCGGAATGCGGGTGGAGAAATCGCCCTGGCGCACCCTGTCGGTAGCGCTGCTGAGGCGGTTCACCGCACCGCTGAGCGTGAAGATGATGAACAGCGCCATGATGACCGCCAGGGCGTAGATACCGCCGAGCACGACGGTCGCCGAGATCGCCGCGGCCCAGATCGCCGTGTCGACCTCCGCCGACCCGGAAAAGAGGTGGGTCGTGACGATCGAGACGGTGCCGTTGAGCGAGGCGAGAACGTAGTCCGAGACCAGCTCTCCGGTCTCGATCGAGCGCACCGAGCCGGCGATCTCTCCCCACCAGAGGAAGGGTCGGTCGGTCCACTTCGGCGGCTCCTGGCTCTGGATGCCGAAGAACTCCTCGCGGCCGCCCACCCGGTTGGCCGTCATCGGCAGCAGCGCGTACTCCTTGCCGCCGAGGCTGAGGCGGGTCACCGAGCTCATCTCCGGGTCGTCGGACCGAAAGAGCTGAATCCAGACGTCCGAGCGCCGGCTCAGCTCCTCCGAAAGGCTGCCGTTGAACAGGGCCAGGACGCCGGCCTCGGATCCTCCGGCCGAGGCGATGACCGTCGGCGTGCCGTCGCGCAGCGCGACGAAGCCGCCATACACCTGGTTCTCCTCGGCGTCCTCCTCCAGCCACTCCGGCCAGGCGTCCGGCAATCGATCGTCGCCGGCGACCCGGCGGCCCTCGAAGTAGCGCGCGAAGACGAAATTACGCGGCCGCGGCCCGGGCTGCGCCAGCTCGTCGTTCGCCGCTTGCTGGATATCGCTGTGCAGCTCGAGGCTGGCGTCGCGGTAGAGGTGCCCGAGGAAGTAGCCCGAAAGTAGATAGCCGTTGAGCAGCGCCAGCAGACCGACCATCGGAATCGGCAGGACGCCGATCAGGAAGTAGGAGAAGGCCAGGCGTCGGCCGACACGCCAGAGAAAGATCTGGATGAGCCGGCCGAGGCCCAATACCAGAAGGGTCAGCAGAGCGCCGATCAGCAGGATGGCGGCCGCCAGCTTGCCGGCGGCGGCGCCGGCGAAGAGAGCGATGGCGCCCGAGACCGCGACGATAGGAACCAGCAGCAGGGCCGCGATCAGCAGCCATCGCCTCGAACGGCGGGCGGAACCCGGGGTGGCCGGTGCTGCGGACTCGGGGCTGTCGGACCGGGACATGGAGTCAGCCAAAGTACGAATCTAGCCTGTGAAAGGTTCCAGACCCGGACGGCACGTGCCTGGTAGACTTCCGGCGCCGGAGGGAAGCTCCTTCCGCGCGATCATCTTAGCTTGGAGGAATGCGGCGTGTCGCGAGTAGCCCGTTTCCAGGAGTATCTGAAGACCGGCTTCACCGCCGAGGCGGTGAGCGCAGCTCGGTGCCGGGCGCATGCCGCCCGCGCGGAACGTGAAGACCTGCCGAACCTGGCCGCGGCCTGGCTCGAGCTGGCGGCCGAGAAGGACCGGCTGGCGATCCGTCAGCTGGAAGCGGCGGGACAGGTGCGCGAGGGCTCCATCGCCGTCGCCGACGCTCTGGCGGAGGACCGCTTCGAGAACGACGTGCTCTACCCGAAGATGATGCGCGAGGTCGAGGGCGACCCGGCCGCCGTCTTCGAGGCGGTGGTCGAGGCGCAAAAGGAGCACATCGCCCGACTGAGTGAGCTGCGAACCGCGCTGCAGGCGGCCGCCGGGGACATCTAGCTCCGG
>JAHEKO010000651.1 GCA_024638355.1 Acidobacteriota bacterium | reverse complement strand
CCCGCGCTCGACGGCGTTCATCGACGACTACCGCGGCAGCCGGCCGCGAGACGCGCCCTTCGACTGGCGCTGGGTCTCGTACGACCGCATCTCCACCAACCTCAAGCGGGCGGTCCTGGTCGGCGAGGACATCGACTTTTTCAGCCACAACGGCTTTGCCGTCGCCGAGCTCGAGCAGGCGGTGCGCGACACGGTGCTCGACGGCGAGCCGCTGCGCGGCGCCTCGACCCTGAGTCAGCAGCTGGTCAAGAACCTCTGGCTGTCACCGTCGCGCAATCCCTGGCGCAAGGTGAAGGAGGCACTGCTCACCTACCAGCTCGAGCGGAAGCTGACCAAGCACCGGATTCTCGAGATCTACCTCAACGTCGCCGAGTTCGCGCCCGGCGTATACGGCGCCGAGGCCGCGGCTCTGCACGGCTACCGGCGATCGGCGGCGGCGCTGACCGAGAAACAGGCGGCCGAGCTCGCCGCTTGCCTGCCCAGCCCCTCGAGCTGCGGCGCCGGCGGCGGCGGCGAAGCCTACAAGCAGAGAGTCGAGAGAGTCCGCCGGCGGACCGCCAAGGCGGACTGGCTCGAGCGGGAGCTCTAGCGTGGGGGCGAAGGAGATGACTCGAATCATCCGACATGTCACCCCGGGCGCTTCGCCCGGAGCCTTGATCGCACCGCAGCAGCAGGTCGAGAAGCTGAAGATCCACGTCGTCTGTTACGGGCCCGACGAGGTCGAGGAAGCCGACGTCGGCTCTCTTTCCGAGGCGCTCGAGCTGATCGGCAGCCACGCGGTGGCCTGGATCGACGTCACCGGGGTGCACGACGTCGAGCTGATCGAGCAGCTCGGGAAACACTTCGGGCTCCACGAGCTGGCGCTCGAGGATGTGCTCAACGTCGGCCAGCGGCCCAAGATCGAGGAGTATGAAGATCACATCTTCGTGATCATGCGCATGCTGCACCTCGGCACGGTGCTCAACGTCGAGCAGTTCAGCCTGTTCTTCGGCGAGCGGGTGGTCATCACCATTCAGGAGTACGAAGGGGATCCCTTCGACGAGATCCGCGAGCGGATCCGCAGCGGCGCCGGCCGCATGCGGACCTGCGGCGGCGACTACCTCGCCTACGCCCTGATCGACGCGCTCGAGGACAGCCTTTATCCGGTGCTCGAGCAGTACGGTGAATGGATCGAGCACGTCGAGGAGGAGCTGCTGCGCGAGCCGAAGCCCGATCTGCTCGAGACGGTACACCGCATCAAGCGGGATCTGCTCTGGGTGCGGCGGGCGGCCTGGCCGCACCGCGAGATCATCAGTGCCCTGCAGCGGATCGAGTCGGGCCTGATCACCGACGACACCAAGGTCTATCTGCGCGACACCTACGAGCACGCCGTGCAGGTGATGGACGTGGTCGAGACCTTTCGCGACCTCTCCGGCGGGCTGATGGATCTCTACCTGTCGAGCCTCAGTCACCGGATGAACGAGGTGATGAAGGTGCTGACGGTGATGGCCTCGATCTTCATACCGTTGACCTTCATCGCCGGGATCTACGGGATGAACTTCAATCCCAATTCGAGCGAATTGAACATGCCCGAGCTCAACTGGGCGATGGGCTACCCGGTCGCGCTGGGAGGGATGGCGCTGATCGCCATCGGCATGGTCGTCTACTTCAAGCGCAAGGGCTGGATCTAGCCTGATCTCAGACCGGCCCGGATCAGCGCGTAGAGGTTGAAGCGGTCGCCCGCGCGGCCCGAGTAGATCTCGTGGCTGGCGGCCGCGGTCGCCGAGATCAGCCTCTCGATCTCGGCCGGATCGCTCCAGTGGCAGTAGCGCACCGCCTGGCGGTCGCCGCCCCAGGCGAGCAGGTGATCGCCCGTCTCGAGCTGGCGCGCGTCGACCGGATCGGCGGCTTCGCGATTGAACGCGTCCCAGTCGACGAAGCGGTCGCGGAAGCGCTCGAAAGCGGCGAACTGCCAGAAAGCGACCGCCAGCAGCCCGCCGGGCGCGAGGAGAGCGACGAGGTCGGCGAGCAGGCGACCTCGCAGCCTCAGGCTCGGCACGTGGTGGAGCAGCCCGATCACGGCGATCAGGTCGAAGCGGCGGCCGCCGAGTCCAGCGGACGCCGCCTCGCGGGTCACATCGCTCTCCAGCAGCTCGCCGGAGACGCCCGGCAGCTCGGCGATCCTCGTGCGCGCCAGCTCCAGCAGCTCGGGGCTCGAGTCGACCCCGACGTAGT
>JAHEKO010000146.1:6703-8530 GCA_024638355.1 Acidobacteriota bacterium | reverse complement strand
GACTCGACCCTGCCGTCGCGAAAGAGCATGACGTCCAGGTCGTCGATCACGCGCCGGCCTTCGGCGAAGGCATCGAACAGGCGCCCGCCCGGCCCGAGTTGCTCGGGCTCGGCGAAATGAAAGGTGACGTCGTAAGTGCCGTTCGAGATCGGGCGATCGACCTGAACGTCGCCCGCGCGATACGTCGTGTAGAGCACCGGATCCTGAGATCCCTTGACCGTCTCCATCGTTCCCGAGGCTCCGCCGGTGACCGAGGTCTCGGCCTCGTACCGCGTGCCGTCGATGCCAACGTATTCCGGGCCGCCGACGTTGACGGCCCAGGCCAGGTCGGTTTCTGGAGTGGCGTCGCGAGGCGTGTCCGACGGCGGCGCCGCGCAGCCGGTGATCAGCGCTCCGGCGATCAGCGCGACACCGGCGCAGGCCGCGAGCCGACGCGGATGTCCAGATCCAGATGCCCATCTGTCGTTCGTCATTTCTGTGTGTCTCATCAGATCCACGAGTGCCTCGCTATTCCACGATCAGCGTCTGGACGGCGCTCGGAGCGATCGCGGTCTCGATCCGGCGCCCTCCGAGGGCCACGGCATACTCGACCGCTGACTCCGACTGGTTGAGCAGCGCGACGATGATGCTGCCGTCGACGTTCTTGAACGCGGTGGCCATCAGCCCCTCGGGCAGGCCCTCCGCGCTCGACCCGATGCGCACCGCGCCCGGTCGGATGTAGCGGCTGAACTGCGCCAGCACGTAGTAGAGCGGCGTGTAGTAGACCTCGTCGGTCTCGGGCCGGGCGATCACCGGGGCGATGCACCAGTTCTCGGCATGGTTGGGTCCGCCCCGCGTGTCGAGCACCATGTTCCAGTCGATCCAGCCGACCAGCCAGCTGTTGAGGCCGCCGATGATGTCGCGCGCGTAGCGAAAGGCAGGCGCGTACTTCGGATGGAGCGGCTTGTCCTCCTCGGGGGCCCAGTCGTAGCCCCAGTCGGTCGCCTCGCGCCGCCAGTACCAGTCGTCGTCCCGCCAGACCGGCACGTCGGCGTCGATCGTGCCCTCGGTGTGCAGGATCGCCTTGTCGGGGTAGCGCTCGTGGACGGCGTCGAGCGTCTCCGGATACCAGTCGACCGTGCTCGAGTACCAGTGCACGGCGGTGCCCCAGGCGTACTTCGCCGCCTCCGGATCGCCGAGGATGACGTCGGCCCACTCCTCCAGGTGATCCCGATTCTGGTCGTAGATGAGGATCTCGGCGTCGATGCCGTCGCGCTCGAAACGGGGCCCGAGGTGGTTCTTCAGGAACTCCGCCATCGAATGCGGAGTGAAGATCATGCTCTCCCACTGACCGCCGTTGCCGAGCGGCTCGTTCTCGATGGTGACGCCCCAGATGTCGATCCCCTGCTCCGCGTACGCCCGGATGTACTTGGAGAAATAGAGCGCCCACGTCGGGTAGAGCTCGGGCTTCAGAGAGCCGTCGTTCCAGGCGTTGTTGTCCTTCATCCACGGCGGAGCCGTCCACGGAGAGGCGATGATCTCGAAGCCGGAATCGGAGACAGCCATGGCGTCACGGATCAGGGGGACGATGTCGTCGAGGTCCGGCTCGATCGTGAAGTGCTCGAGCTCGGTGTCCCCCTCGACCTCGGCGTAGGCGTAGTTGCCGAGCGAGAAGTCGGAGCTGTTGATGTGGGTGCGCGTCAGCGTGTAGTCCGCCCCGCTCGGGCCGAAGTAGGCCGCGATGACCTCCTGCCGCTTCGCTTCACTCAGCTGGCCGAGCACCCAGGCGGTGGACTCGGTGAACGAGCCGCCGAAACCCAGAATCGTCTGATACCCGGTTGCCGGATC
>JAHEKO010000146.1:0-6603 GCA_024638355.1 Acidobacteriota bacterium | reverse complement strand
TCGTCACGGCGTAGTAATCGCACTTCGAGAGCTCTCCGTGGAGCACCCCGTAGAAGGCCCAACTCTCCAACTTCCCCTGCTCGACGGCCTCCTGGTGCATCGGCTGCCAGATCTCGGTCTCGACGTCGACATAGTCGGGTGAGGCCGATTTCATGCACTCGACCTGGACATAGAGAGCCGCTTCCGCCTCCTCCTGAGTCGCGGCGGCCGGCGGCAGCGCCAACGCCGCGAGCAGTGGAGCGAGCACGGTGAGCGTCGGTTTGTCGAGCTTCATGCGGTCTCTCCTTGACTTCGAACGGCGGGGGTCACGCCGGGCTCTTGACCAGAAGGGCCTCGAGCTCCTCGAGCGAGCGGCCCTTGGTCTCGGGCAGAGCCAGCACCACGAACACCAGGCCGACGGCGGCAAAGAGTCCGTAGATCAAGAAGGTGGTGGCGCTGCCGAAGTTGGCGAGCTCCCAGGGGAAGACGAGCTGCACGCCGAAGCTGACGGCGGAGTTGATCAGGCCGACGAAAGAGATGGCGATGCCCCGGATCCGGTTGGGGAAGAGCTCCGAGAAGAGCACCCACATGACCGGTCCGATGGAGACGGCGAACGACGCGACGAAGCCGAGCACGCCGAGGAGCACCAGCCACGGGTTGATCGAGATCGCCGCGTTGATCAGGGCGGACTCGTACTGCTTGCCCGGCTCGTCCCCCAGAGCCCCTTGCAGGGCGTCCTTGAACTCCACGTCGCTCTCGAACGTAGCGCCCTCGAGCTCGGCGACGGCCGCCACGCTCACTTCCGCCGGCAGGTTGGCCAGGGCGTCACCGGTGATCGTGTAGGTAGCCGACTGGAAACCCCAGGCGAGCACGAACATGGAGAGGGCGATGCCGGCCAGGCCGAGGTTGAGCAACGGCTTGCGACCGATCCGATCGATGAACAGCATCGCCACGACCGTGAACACCAGGTTGGTCAGTCCCACCAGCACCGCCTGGGCGAAGGACGCGTCCGTGCCGATGCCGGTCTGCTCGAAGATCATCGGCGCGTAGAAGAAGACCGAGTTGATCCCCGTCGCCTGCTGGATGATCGCCACTACGATCCCGATGGTCAGCACCAGCCTCATCGCCGGCGCGAAGAGCTCCATCACGGAAACCTTCTCCTTGCCGGCATCCTTGGCGAGGCTGGCGTGAATCTCGCCGAGCTCCTTGTGAGCCTCTTCCCTGCCGACGGCACGCGCGAGGATCTCTCGGGCCGTCTCCTCCCGCCCCTCGAGCAGAAGCCAGCGCGGGCTCTCGGGCACGAAGAAGAGGCCGATGAAATAGACGACGGCGGGCAGCGTCTCCAGACCCAGCATCCAGCGCCAGGCGTGCTCGTCGAACATGAGAGCGCGCGCCCATCCGGCGTCGGAGTAGCCCAGCTGGAGAATCAGGTAATTGGTGAAGAAGGCCGCCGAGATCCCGACCACGATGTTGAGCTGGTTGAACGACACCATGCGCCCGCGCTCTTTCGGCGGCGCGATCTCCGCGATGTACATCGGCGCGATGATCAGCGACGCGCCGACACCCAGACCGCCGACCATGCGGGCGATCACCAGGATGACGAAAGTCGGCGCCAGGGCCGAACAGATGGCCGAGACGGCGTAGAGGATGGCGGCCAGGAAGAGCACCTTGCGGCGCCCGATCCGGTCGCTCAGCGGGCCCGAGACCATCATCGCCAGGGTCGCGGTCAGCGTGAGCGAGCTGACCGCCCACCCCAGCTCGATCTTGCTCAAGTCGAACTCCGTCTCGATGAACTTGACGACGCCGGAGATCACCGAGGCGTCGAAGCCCATCAGGAACCCGCCCATCGCGACGGTGAGCGCGACGCGCATCACGTACCGGTGTTTGCTCATGAAGGCTCCTGAGTCGTCAACTGACGGGTCCGATCACGCTTCCATGGCGTGTCGTGTTCGGCTGCGGAGAGTTCGGCACGAGTTGCGGCGACGCGCGCGAAATCGTACACCAAGCCCGAGCGGCTCCGGAGCGGCGGCCTCCCCACGGCCGGGAGCTCTCGGCTGCTACCCTGAAGCGCGCCGGAGATCCGGCGTTTTCAGCCGACGGTGAGAGCGGCAGTCGGGAGACGGCCTCGAAGGCCTTCCGCCACGGCCGGCGAGGGAGCTCGCCAGGCGAGCCGTAGGAGACGACGGATGAAGAGACGAGCGAGGCAGCAAATGGCAGTCGTGGCCCTCGTGGCCCTCGCCATCGCCGGGTGCTCCACCGCACCCGGCGACACGGAGGAACCGGGATCGTTCGCCGACGACCTGGTGGCCGGCGAGGTCATGGCCGTCGCCTACTCGGGATTCCGCGAGGGGCAGCACCCCGACCGCGGCGACGGAGCGGTGAATCCCAGCGCCGAGGAGATCCTCGAGGATCTCGAGATCCTGCTCGCGCACGACTTCCGGCTGATTCGGATGTACGACTCCGGCGAGAACACGCGGCAGACGCTCGAGCTCATCCGCGAGCACGATCTGCCGACCCGGGTCCTGCTGGGCATCTGGCTCGACGCCGAGCTCAGCAATCACGAGGGATGCCCGTGGCTGAACGAGCCGATCCCCGACGAGCAGCTGGCGGCCAACGCCCTCAAGAACGCCGCCGAGATCGAGCGCGGCATCGAGCTGGCGAACGAGTTCGACGACCTCGTCGTCGCCGTCAACGTCGGCAACGAGGCGCTGGTCGACTGGAACGATCACATGGTGCCGCTGGAGCGCGTCATCGCCTACGTACGCCAGGTCAAGGGCGCCATCGAGCAGCCGGTGACGGTTGCCGACAACTACGAGTGGTGGATACGCGACGGAGCGCCGCTGGCCGCCGAGGTCGATTTCCTCGGCGTCCACACCTATCCGGCCTGGGAGGAGAAGGCGATCGACCAGGCCCTCGCCTTCACCATCGAAAACATCGACGGGGTGCGGGAGGCTCACCCCGGCAAGCCCATCGCGATCCTCGAAGCGGGTTGGGCCACCGTCGCCAGCGAGTTCGGCGAGCGCGCGAGCGAGGCCAACCAGGCGCGCTACTACAACGAGATGCTGCAGTGGGCCGAAGCGAACCGCACGACCGTGTTCTTCTTCGAGGCCTTCGACGAGCCGTGGAAGGGCGATCCCGGCAACCCGCTCGGCGCCGAGAAGCACTGGGGCCTGTTCAACGTCGACCGGACGCCCAAGCTGGTCATGCGCCCGGACGGGACACGGGACTAACCCGACCGCCTCACCAGCTCAGCCCGTAGCCGAACGCGAACAGCGGATCGTAGTCCTCGTCGCCGACGTTGATGGGATGCTGCTCCGCCGAGCGCGGCCACGAGAACGAGAGCTTTCCCGTCGGCGCGTAGTCGCCGAACAGCACGTCCGCGATCCCGTCCGCCTCCGTGCCCGGCAGCCAGACGGCGGCGAAGGAGTCGCTCGCCTCGAGTGCCGCGTCGACGATCAAGGGCCGGCCGGAGATCAGCAGGGTCACTACCGGGACTCCGGAGGCCGCGGCGTTCGCGACCACGGCTCGATCCTCGTCGTCGAGCTTCAGCTCCAGGTCGTCGCCGTGCATCTCGGCGTAGGGCCGCTCGCCGACGACGACGACCACGACGTCCGCACCTTCGGCGCCCGTGCCGTCCTCCGAGTGCGTGACCTCGGTGCCCTCCGAGACCGCCTTGCGGATCGCCTCGAGGATCGTGGTTCCCTCCGTGATCGCGCCCATCTTGCCTTGCCAGTCGACCGTCCAGCCGCCGCTCTGCATGCCGATGTCGTCCGCGCCCGGACCGACGACGTGGAGCCGCCGCGCGTCCTTCGCCAGCGGCAGAGCCCCCTCGTTCTTCAGCAGCACCAGCGACTCGCGGACCGCCTGCCGCGCCACCGCGCGGTGCTCGGCCGAGCCGAAGCTCGGCTCGAGAGAGCGATCCGCGGTCGGCGACCAGTCGTCGTCGAACAGGCCCGCGGCGAACTTCACCCGCAGAATGCGCCGCACCGCGTCGTCGATGCGCGCCATGGGGATCGCGCCCTCCTCGACCAGCTCCGCGAGCGTGTCGAAGAAGAGCGCGTATCGGTCGGGCACCATCACCATGTCCATGCCCGCGTTGATCGACGTTTGGATGTCGCTCTTGTAGTCGCCGGGCAGCTCGTCGATCGCCTTGAAGTCGGAGATCAGGAAGCCCTCGAATCCCAGCTCGTCCTTGACGATCTCGGTGAGCAGCCGGCGGCTGCCCGAGCACTTGACCCCGTTCCAGCTGCTGTAGGAGGGCATGATCGTGCCGACCCCGGCCGCGACCGCGGTGACATACCCCTCCAGGTGGATCCGCCGCAGCTCCTCTTCGGTCAGCGGCACGTCGCCGCGGTCGAACGGGTACCTCGAGCCGTCGGGAAGGGTGACGCCGCTGTCGATCACGGTTCCGCCGTCGCCCACCAGATGCTTGGCGCAGGCCACCACCCGGTTCGGATCGCCGAGATCCTCGCCCTGCAGGCCGCGCACGGCGGCGGCCCCCAGCTCGGCGACCAGCATCGGCTCTTCGGCGAATCCCTCGTAGGTCCGGCCCCAGCGATCGTCCCGGGGCACCGCCACGCACGGCGAGAAATCCCAGTTGATCCCGGTGGCCTTGATCTCCTTTGCCGTGATGCGGGAGATCTCCTCCACCAGCTCGGCGTTGCGCGTCGCCCCGAGACCGATGTTGTGCGGAAAGACCACCGCGCCGAGCACGTTCGAGTGCCCGTGCACCGCGTCGACGCCGTAGAGCAGCGGAATGGCGAGCCGCGTCTCGAGCGCCTTCGACTGATACTTCTCGTACAGCGCCCGCCAGTCCTCGAAGCTGTTCGTCGGCGGATCCGAGCCGCCGCCGCTCAGCAGCGAGCCCACCATGTACTCGCGAACGTGGTCCACGTCTTCCAGGAACTCCTGGTCCGGCTGCGTCATCTGGCCGATCTTCTCTTCGACCGTCATCCGCGCCAGCAGCTCGTCGACCCGTTCGTCGAAGGAGACGTAGAGGGCCTGGCCGGCAGGCCGTTCGTAGGACTGTTCGTCGGACCGTTCGTAGGTCCGCTCGTCTGTCGCGACACACGACGCGAGGAGCACGGGCAGCGCGAAAAGAAGAGTGGCTCTCATCTGAAGTCCTCCAGGGCTCTTGTTGCTATCGCCCGTTGCGGCCGGGCGATTGTCCGGCGAACCCTACACCACGACCGCGGCGACCTCTCTGGTAGATTCCGTCGGCCGCGCGAGGTCGAGAGCCGTTCGAGACTCGCCGGCGGACCGACAAACTCGAGGACAACACGATGACGCAAGCCAGCGGCCGTCTCTCGGTGAAGGAGAAGATCGGCTACGGACTGGGAGACACCGCGTCCCACTTCGTGTGGGACATGGTCGGCTTCTGGATCCTGATCTTCTACACCGACACCTTCGGGATCTCGGCCGCCGCGGCGGGCACCATCATGCTCATCGCGCGGATCTGGGACATGGCCAGCGATCCGTTGATGGGGGTGATCTCCGATCGCACCCGGACCCGGTGGGGGAAGTTCCGCCCCTACATCCTCTGGATGGCCCTGCCCTACGGCGTGCTCGCGGTGCTGACCTTCTCGACTCCCGATCTCGACGCGACCGGCAAGGTGATATACGCCGCGGTCACCTACCTGCTGCTGATGACCGCCTACACCGCGATCAATCTGCCCTACTCGTCGTTGGGCGCGGTGATGACGTCCGACTCCATCGAGCGCACCAGCCTCAACACCTATCGGTTCATCTGCGCGTTCGCCGGTCAGCTGGTGGTCTCCGGCCTGGCGCTGACCCTGGCCCGCTACTTCGGCCAAGGCGACGACGCCAGCGGCTACCGCCTGACCGTCACCCTGTTCGCGGTGATCTCCTTCGTCCTCTTCATGGTCACGTTCGCGACCACCCGCGAGCGCATCCAGCCACCACCCTCCCAGGAGGACTCCCTGGCGCAGGACTTCAAGATCCTGCTGCGCAACCGGCCGTGGGTCATCCTCGCCGTGGTCGGGATCGTCTCGTTCGTGATGTTCGCCCTGCAGAATCTCTCGATCGCCTACTACTTCAAGTACTACATCGGCCGCGAGGAGAGCGTGCAGCTCTTCAACGTGGTGGGCAGCGTCGCCCTGATCGTCGCCCTACCCCTCTCCAAGCCTCTCGCCCAGCGCTTCGGCAAGAAGAACGTCTTCATCGGCAGCTCGATTCTGTCCGGTCTCTTCTTCGTGCTCCTCTACCTTCCCGGAGCCGGGGACGTCGGCTGGATCTACGCCCTCAACATCCTGGCCAAGATGGCCTACGCCCCCGCGGTGCCCCTGCTCTGGACCATGAT
Organism: Acidobacteriota bacterium; assembly: GCA_024638355.1. Taxonomy (GTDB): domain Bacteria; phylum Acidobacteriota; class Thermoanaerobaculia; order Multivoradales; family JAHEKO01; genus JAHEKO01. Next base: position 305 of record JAHEKO010000146.1, on the reverse strand, counting down.
CGCGGACGCCGCCGACTACGGCGAATGGACCTCCGGGCGGCGCGCGACCGGGCTCTTCTTCTCCGCCGCCACCTTCGCCCAGAAGGGCGGCTGGGGCATCGGCGGCGCGCTGGCCGGCTGGCTGCTCGCCGCCTTCGGCTACGTGGAGCAGGCGGGCGAGCAGACCGCGCTCGCGCTGACCGGAATCAAGCTCCTGATCTCGGTGTTCCCGGGCCTGCTCTACATGTCGTGCGCGCTCGCCCTGATCTTCTACGACATCGACGAGACCACGGTCGAGAAGATGAAGCGCGAGCTGGAGGAGCGGC
>JAHEKO010000145.1 GCA_024638355.1 Acidobacteriota bacterium | reverse complement strand
TTGCACGAGCACCAGCGCACGTCGGCGCCGAGGTCGGCCAGGGTCTCGATCAGGACGGCCGTCTGCACGGTCATGTGCAGGCTGCCCATGATCTTGGCGCCGGCCAGCGGCCGGGTCTCGCGGTACTTGGAGCGCAGAGCCATGAGGCCGGGCATCTCGTGCTCGGCGAGGCGGATCTCCTTACGGCCGAGCTCCGCGAGGCCGAGGTCGGCGACTTTGAAGGGCGGGCGCTCGACGCCCGCCGGGGTGCTTGTTCTGTCGGTTGCGACGGTCATTTCAATCTCCTTGGGGTCTGGCGGCGAGGTTCGCCCGCCGTTCGGTCCTATGCGGTTCGCGTTGGTCTGTTAGTCGGTTTCCGGGTCGCCGCGGCGGCGAACAGGTTGGGTCCTTTGGCGTCGGGATCGGCCGCCAGGGGTCGGATGCGGACGGCCTCGAAGCCGGCGCCGATCAACAGCTCCTCGACCTGGTCGGCGGCGAAGCCAAGCCAGACGTGGCCCATCTGCTTGCGGTACTCCTCGCGCTCGTGAGGCGCCATGTCGACCAGCAGCAGCTTGCCCCCCGGGCGGATCGCCCGCGCCGCCTCGCCGAGCACCGCCTGGGGCTCGATCGAGTAGTGCAGCACCAGCATCAGCGTGGCGGCGTCGAGCTCGCCGTCGGCGATCGGCAGCTCCTCGAGCTGTCCCTCGCGCAGATCGACGTTGTCGTGGCCGGCGAGGCGCTCTCTGGCCGCTCGCAGCATCGCCTCGGAGGCGTCGACGGCGACGACTCCGCGAACGAAAGGCGCCAGGCTTTCGGTCACCGCGCCGGTGCCGCAGCCGAGATCGCCGATCACCCACCCGTCGTCGAGCAGGGCGGCGAGCGCACGCAGGTCGAAATTGGATCCGAACAGCTCGCGCCGCAGATCCGACCATTCGGCCGATGCCGACGAGAAGAACTCGCGTGAGCGCGTGCGGCGTCGGGCCAGAACCGCCCGCAGGCGGGCGCGATCCTGCTCGGCCGCCGGGAGGGCGCCCATCTCTTCGCCGACCAGCTGCCAGAGCCGACCCGCGTTGTGATCCGCGCCGCCCAGCGCGGCCGAGTAGAAGCGGCTCGTGCCCTCCGGGCGGACGCTGATCCAGCCGGTCTCGGCCAGCACCTTCAGGTGCCGACTCACGGTCGACTGGGGGAGCTGCATCACCGCGCAGAGCTCCGAAACCGTCAGCTCTTGTGCCTCGAGCAGGAGCAGCACCCGACAGCGGATCGGGTCCGACAGCGCCGAGAGGCGGCTCAGGAGCGCCGTGGTGGCGTCCGGCGTGGGAGTGATTAATCCCTTCATCCGGATGGAAGGATAATAGATGAAGGAGGCCGTGTCAAGCTCTGCGGGGAGTCGGCAAAGACGTCATAATCGCGGGCCGTGAAACGCTGCGGGGCGAGAATCGTGCTGGTGACTGGCCTCCTGGGGGCGGCCTGTGGCGCGCCCGAGCCGACGCTCCGGCCCACCCGCGGCTACATCCTGATCTCCCTCGACACGCTCGGCGCGCGCCACCTCGGGGCGTACGGCGCGGAGCGCCAGACCAGCCCCTTCTTCGACTCGCTGGCCGCCCGCGGCACGCTCTTCGAAAACGCCTTCGTCCAGTACCCCTCGACGCTCGTCTCACACGTGTCGATGTTCACCGGGCTCTATCCGCAGGAGCACGGCGTCTACCCGCCGTCGAGCGTGCTGTCGCCGCAGATTCCGAGCCTGCCGGAGCGTTTTCGAGATGCCGGCTTCCGCACCGCCGGTCATGCCGAGGCCGGCTACGTCAGCAAGGACTTCGGCTTTCACCGCGGCTTCGACGAGTTCGTGGCTCGACCGGTCAGCGACCGGCGCCTGGCCGAGGCGACCTTCGAGCGCGGGCTCGACTTTCTCCGCGGACTCGAGAGTAGCGACCGCTTCTTCCTGTTTCTCCACACCTACGCGGTGCACAACCCCTACGAGCCGGCCGAGGAGTACGCTCACCTGTTCTGGCCGGGCGATCCGCCCGCGATCACCGACTCTTCCGGGCCGTTCCTGCGCGACGTCAACATGGGCCGCCACCAGGTGCCCCCCGAGACCGTGGCGTTCTACCGGGCGCAGTACGACGCCGAGATCCGCCAGCTCGACGGCATGCTCGAAGGGCTGGTGGCCGAGCTCGAAGCCATCGATCTGCTCGACGAGACGACCCTGATTTTCACCTCGGACCATGGCGAAGAGTTCCGGCAACACGGCAAGCTGGCCCACAACCAGGTCTACCCGGAGACTCTCCACGTGCCGCTTCTGATCGTCCATCCGAATCAGCAGCGGGGTGCGCGGGTGGCCGAGCTCGTGCAGAGCATCGACCTCGCGCCGACGCTCTACGAGTTGGCCGGCCTCGAGCCGGTGGACCGCATGTCGGGCGAGAGCCTGGTGCCGCTCTTGACCGGTAGCGCGGAGCGGCGGCCGCGTCGCATCGCCTATGCCGAGGTCTTCGATCAGGAGAATCAGAAGACCCTGATCGAAGCGGCCGACGGCCGTCTCGTCCAGTACCTGACCTCGCTCGTGATCGGCGAGCCGGGCGGCACCTGGGCAACGCGGCGGGCGGTGCTCGACATCGAGGAGCCGCGGCTCGATCTCCGGCTCGTCAGCTTCCACGAGCCGCGCGAGATCGAGGTGCGGGTGGACGGCGAGCCGCTGTCGACCCTCTCCGTGGGGACCGACTGGCGGACCTTTCCCATCGACCTGTCGCCCGACCGGGAGCGCCGGCGCGTCGTCCTGTCGACCGCCGACTGCGGGGTTCCGATGTGGCTCGGCCTGGGGGCCGACACCCGCTGCCTGTCGTTCAAGCTACAGGGAGCCGAGATCCGACGCAGCGAGCTCTTCGACCTCGATCTCGACCCCGAGGCCCGGACCGACCTCTCGGCCGAGCGCCGCGAGCTCTTCGCCCGCCTGGCGAACGACCTGCGCGCCTATCGCTGGGAAGTACACGCCGCGCCGAGCGAAGAGAAGCCGTCGAGCGAGACCGTCGAGAGACTCAAGGCGCTGGGGTACGTGAACTAGCGCCGTCGTATGCACCTGAATCTGCGGCACTTGGCTCGGTCGGGCAGCCCATCGGAGCTACGCCCTGGCGGGCTGGGCTCCGATCGATCTGGCATACGCCTGCGGTGCGCTCGGTCGCAAGGCACCGCGTCTCCAGGCACCTACGCCGCCTCGCGACGAAAGCCGGTGAGAAGGTCAGGCTAGGCCCATTCCGCCGCCGCCGCGGCGCGACATCGGCGCCGCCCTTGCCGTACAATCGGCCGACGAGCCTGCAGTCGCGTTTTGTTCACCGGCGTCTGGCAGGGTTCGTGTGCCCGGTCCCGGAGCTGGCGATGTCGCGGACCGGCCGGGCTGAGATCGGGTTGGGGCGGGTAGGTAACCCTGCGTTTAGGAGGAGCGATGCAGCAGAACCGCGGACAGTGGCAATCGACCGCCGGCTTCATTCTGGCGGCGGCCGGCTCGGCGATCGGGTTGGGCAACATCTGGCGCTTCCCCTACGTCGCGGGCACCAACGGCGGGGCCGCCTTCATCGTGCTCTACCTCGCCTGCGTGCTGCTGATCTGCCTGCCGTACCTGTACTGCGAACTGGCGATGGGCCGCCACACCAAGAAGAACCCGGTGGGCGCGATCCTCAAGCTCCGCGGCGGTGGGCCGTGGACGCTCGTCGGCGCCCTCGGGGTTTTGACCGGCGTCTGCATCCTGAGCTATTACGGCGTCATCGCCGGCTGGGCCTTTGGGTACATCTTCAAGAGCTTTCTCGCTCCGAGCATGACGCTCGGCGACTTCAGCGCCAACGCCCTGCTGGGCATTCCACTCTTCGCGATCTTCATTCTGATGACCGTCCTGGTGGTGGCGCGCGGCGTGGAGAAGGGCATCGAGAAAGCCGCCCGCGTCCTGATGCCGATGCTCCTGCTGCTGATGCTGCTCCTGATCGCGCGGGGGCTGACCTTGCCCGGCGCGAGCAAGGGCGTCGAGTTTCTGGTCAAGCCCGACTTCTCGGTGGTGACCATGACCACGGTCCTGGCGGCGCTCGGCCAGGCGTTCTTCTCGCTCAGCCTGGGGATGGGAGCGATGATCACCTACGGCTCCTACCTGCCGAAGTCGGCCAATCTGCAGACCTCGGGCGCCTGGGTGGCGCTCTTCGACACCGGCATCGCGTTGCTCGCCGGCTTCATGATCTTTCCGGCGCTCTTCGCGCTCGGCGGCAATCCGACCGCCGGGCCGCCGCTGATCTTCGAGGCGCTGCCGGCGATCTTCGCGCAGATGCCGCTCGGCAGCCTGGTGGCGGCCATCTTCTTCATCCTGCTGTCGATCGCGGCGCTCACCTCGACCGTATCGCTGCTCGAAGTTCCGGTGTCGTACTTCGTCGACGACCGCCGCTGGACGCGGGCGAAGTCGGTCTGGGTGGTGGGCGGGGCGGCGTTCCTGATCGGGCTTCCGGCCGCGCTAGAGCCGTCGAGCCCGGCGCTTCAGTCGATATCTCTCATGGGCGCAACCGGTTTCCTGGGCGTGATGGACCTGATCTGGGGCAACATCTCGCTCGCGGTCGGTGCCATGCTCTTGTGTATCTTCACCGGATGGGTCTGGGGCTTCCGCAACGCCGGCGCCGAGCTGCGCGAGGGCGGCGGCATGACCGCCGCGGGGGTCGCCTTCTGGGGATTCTTCGTGCGCTTCGTCTGCCCGCTGTTCATCTTCCTGGTGCTCTTGAGCCTCTTCCCGCTCGGAACGCGGATCCTGGCGGCGTTTCTCGGCTAGCCTGGCTGGGGCCGATGCGCATCCGGCGTGAGGAATTCGAGCGGCTCGTCGGCCGTGCCCTCGACGACCTACCGGCCGAGTTCGCTCGGGCGATCGAGAACGTGGCCGTGGTGGTCGAGGACGAGCCGAGCCGCGAGCTCCTGCTCGAGATGGGCATGGACCCCGACCACGACGACCTGCTCGGCCTCTACCAGGGCGTTCCGCTACCGGAGCGCGACTCCTTCTACTCGGCCCTACCGGACCGGATCGTCATCTACCGCGGGCCGATCTGTCGGTTGAGCCGCAGCCGCGAAGAGGCGATCCAGGAGATTCGCGACACCGTCGTCCACGAGCTGGGGCACTACTTCGGCTTCGAGGAAGAGGACCTGCCGTACTGAGCCCGGCTCGCGCTACAGGCGCAAGACCAGCTTGACCATGTCGTGCGGGTTGCCGTCGGGATCGCTGCCGTAGTCGGCGATCGGGATCTCGTCGAAGCCGAGTCCGCGCAGCGTGCGAATCGCGTCGGCCTCGAGGTCGGAGATCAGCATGCAGGTCAGGTGGCGAAGGCCGTAGGAACGGCCGATGCTGATGAAGTTGTTGATCAGGAGCGTGCCGAGACCCTGGCCCCGGTATTCCGGATCGAGCAGCCACGACAGCCGGCCGACCATCCGCAAGGGCCCACCCTCACGGCGCTTCAGGGTGGCGTCGGCGACGACGCGTTTTTCGTCGATCGCCAGCAGGGGCAGAACGGCGGAGTAGTCGACGTTGCGGCCCCACGACTCGATCAGGGCGCGGTCCTCGACGTTGTGCCAGGCGAACCGGCGGATGTTGGGCGGCAGGGTCTGGAAAAACGCCCAGAGGGCGTCAGTATCCTGCTCGCCGAACGGGCGGATCAGGACTCTCCTCCCGTCCCGGAGGACCGCTTCTTGGGGGAACCTTTTGGGCATGGTGACGGGCCGACGTGCAGCACTCGAAGAGTAGCACGGGGCTGGAGCGGCGATCGTATACTGTTCGCCGCATGTCTATCGAGATCGGAGACCCGATTCCCGCGGCGCGATTCACGACGATGAGCGCCGATGGCCCTCGGCAGCTGACGACCGATGAGCTCTTCAAGGGGCGCCGGGTCGCGCTGTTCGCGGTTCCCGGAGCGTTCACCCCCGCCTGTTCCGACACCCATCTGCCCGGCTACCAGGCGCGCTCTACCGACATCCAGGCGGCCGGAGTCGACACGATCGCCTGCGTCGCCGTCAACGACGTCTTCGTCATGGATGCCTGGGCCAGGGCTCGCAACGTCGGCGACGACATCCTGATGCTGGCCGACGGCAACGGCGACTTCGCACGGGCGATCGGTCTCGAGCTCGACGGCAGCGGCTTCGGCCTCGGCCGGCGCTCGCAGCGCTACGCCGCCGTGGTCGACGACGGCGTGGTGGAGTGGCTCGGCGTCGAGCCCGGGCCGGGGGTCACCGTCAGCTCCGCCGAAGAGCTGCTGGCGTACCTGCGCGGCTAGCCGCCGAGCGCGCGCTCGATCCGGCGGCGGGCCGCGGCCACCGGGAGCTCGTCGTCGCGGAGAGCTTCGGTGAGGATCTCGGAGACGGTCTCGCCCACGCTCTCCATGCGCTCGAGAAGCTCCCCGTGATCGGAGATGCCCTGCTCCATCAGGGCAAAGGAGAGAGCCCCGCCGGCGTTGATGATGTAGTCCGGGGCGTAGACGATCCCGCGGTCTCGCAGGCGCGCTCCGTCGCTCTCCTCCGCCAGCTGGTTGTTGGCCGAGCCGCCCACGATCTTGCACTTGAGGCGCGGAATACTCTCGCTGTTGAGCGTCGCGCCGATGGCGCAGGGGGCGTAGACGTCGCACTCGGTGTCGAACAGCTCGCCGCCGTCGATGGTGTCGCCGCCGATCTCGCGCGCCAGCTCGGCGGCGCGCTCGTCATCGAGGTCGTTGACCAGCACCTTTGCGCCGGCCTCGGCGAGCAAGCGCGCCAGGCCGGCCCCGACGTTGCCGACGCCCTGAACCAGGACGGTGCGTCCGGCGGGCGAGTCGCTGCCGAGAACGACGCCGAGAGCGGCGCGGATGCCGCTGTAGACCCCGCGAGCGGTAAACGGGCTCGGGTTGATCTTCTTGCCGTTCTGGAAGCCCTGGACGAAGCGGGTGCGGTCGGCGACGGTCTGCATGTCGCTGGTGGTGATGCCGAGATCCTCACCCGTGCGAAACGCCCCCTTGAGTGACTCGACCAGCTCGCCGTAGCGATGCAGCAGGCCGGTGCGGGCATCGCCTTCCATCGGCTCCGGTATGGCCAGGACGGCCTTGCCGCCGCCGGCGGGAACGCCGATGCCGGCCCATTTGAAGGTCATGCCCTCGGCGAGCCGCATGCCGTCTCGCATGGCGTCGACCAGCTCCGGATAGACCCGCATGCGAGTACCGCCGGTCGCCGGTCCGAGTTTGTCGTTGTGGAGGCAGATGAATATCCAGGTGCCGGTGGGCCGGTCGTGTCGGCAGACCACTCCCAGGCCGTCCCAAGCGGCCATCAGTCCTTCGATGCCGGTCGCCATGACCAGATTGTAGCCCACTGATCGGGTTAGTCAGAGGCCGCGGCTCCGGGTAGTATGGTCGCTCCGATGAACCCTGTCAGCCTGCTTGGACTCGTCGCCCTGGTCGGTATCGCCTGGGCGCTCAGCTACCACCGGCGGCACGTGCAGCTGCGGCCGGTGCTCTGGGGGCTCAGCCTGCAGTTCATCCTCGCCCTGATCATCCTGCGCAAGGACTACCTGAGCTTTGTCGGCATGATCCTGCTCGGGCTGCTGATCGTCAGCTACCTGCTGCGGGGTGAGTCGGCGGGAAAGCAGCGCGACTGGAAGCGCATAGCGATGGTGGTTCCGGTCGCACTCGCCGTCGGCTACCTCTTGACGCTCGTGCCGGCGCCCGTCGACGCGTATCTGCTCGGCCTGGTGGTGGCCCTCCTGGTCGTGCGCGGCTGGGTCGGGATCCCCGCCCGCTGGGGTTCCTACCTCGGCGCCCTCTTCATGATCCTCGGCATCGCGATGCTGATCTCGCGCCAGATCCCCGGCGAGCAGATCTTCCAGGGCTTCAGCGCGCGGGTGGCGGAGTTCCTCAACCTCTCCGACTACGGCGCGCGGTTCCTGTTCGGCAACCTCGCCGATCCCCAGCACTTCGGTCCCGGCACGAGTTGGCCCGGCTTCGGCGTGCAGTTCGCCTTCAAGGTGCTGCCGACGATCGTCTTCTTCGGCGGCTTCATGGCGGTCCTCTACTACCTGGGAGTGATGCAGAAGCTGATCATGGCGATCAGCCACTTCATGCGCTGGACCATCGGGACCAGCGGCGCCGAGACGCTCTCCTGTAGCGCCAACATCTTCGTCGGGCAGACCGAGGCGCCGCTTCTGATCCGGCCCTTCCTGCCCGCCATGACCCGCTCCGAGCTGCTGACGGTGATGGTGGGCGGCTTCGCGACCATCGCCGGAGGCGTTCTGGCGGGCTACATCGCGCTCGGGGTGCCGGCCGGCCATCTGGTGGCCGCGACGGTGATGTCGGCGCCGGCGGCGCTGGTGATCGGCAAGATCATCTACCCGGAGCTCGAGCACTCGCAGACCGCGGGCGACGTCGAGCTGCCGTCGATCGAGAGCGGCAGCAACGTGATCGAGGCGGCTACCAACGGCATCACCGACGGCCTGAAGCTGGCGGTCAACGTCGGCGCCATGCTGCTCGGCTTCATCGCCCTGATCGCGGTGGTCGACGTCCTGCTCAACTTCGTCGACTCGCTGATCGACGGCCGCCTGGTCGGC
>JAHEKO010000650.1 GCA_024638355.1 Acidobacteriota bacterium | reverse complement strand
TGGGGGAACGTCGACGGTCTTCCGATCGGGCGGTCGTCACGGCAGAACGAGGTAGGCTCGACCACCGTTCACGCGGAAGGAGGAAGACGAGGTGAGGAATCGATACGCCCCGGGATTGGTCGCCGTCGCCCTGATCTACGCCTCTTCGGTATCGCCGCTGCCCGCGGTCCAGGCGGCGGCCGCGGTCGAACCGAGCCTGGCCGAAAGCATCGAAGCGATGCTCGCCGACGGCTACCCCGACGCCGCCGGGCCCGGAGCCGCGCTGCTGGTGATCGACGACGGCGAGGTCGTCTATCGCGGGGCGCGCGGCATGGCGAACGTCGAGCTGGGCGTGCCGCTCACTCCCGAGCACGTGTTTCGGCTCGGGTCGATCACCAAGCAGTTCACGGCCGCCGCCATCCTGCTGCTCGAGGAAGAGGACAAGCTCTCGGTCGACGACCCGATCACCAAGTACCTGCCCGACTATCCCACCCACGGGCACACGATCACCATCGAGCATCTGCTCACGCACACCTCCGGGATCTTCAACTACACGAGCGTCCCGGGCTTCATGGACCAACCGGTCCGCTTGGACCTCACGACCGACGAGCTCGTGGAGAGCTTCGAGTCCTTGCCGATGGACTTCGCTCCCGGCGAGCGCTTCAGCTACAGCAACTCGGGGTACGTGCTGCTGGGCGCGATCATCGAGGCGGTCTCGGGTCAGAGCTACGCCGAGTTCATTCGTGAGCGCATCTTCGAGCCACTCGGCATGGAGGACTCGCACTACGGGGGACACCAGATCATTCCGAAGCGAGTGAGCGGCTACACGGCGGAGGGCGACGGCTACGTCAACGCCGGCTACATCAGCATGACCCAGCCGCATGCCGCCGGGTCGCTGCTGTCGACCGTGGACGACCTGGCCAGATGGAATGCCGCTCTCGCGGCAGGCGAGCTGATCTCCGAGGAGTCGTACGAGCGGATGACCACGCCGTTCACGCTGAAGGATGGCGAGGCGACCACCTACGGCTACGGATTCAGCCTCATCACCCTGCGCGGCCACCGGGCGATCGCGCACGGAGGCGGAATCCACGGCTTCAACACCTTCGCCGCGCGGCTTCCGGAGGAAGGTATCTACGTCGCCGCGCTCTCCAACTACCCCGGCGGCGGCATGGGTCCGGGGCCGCTCGCGCTCAAGGCCGCGGCCCTCACCGCGGGCGATCCCTTTCCCGAGTTCCGGCCGGCCCCGGTCCCCTCGGCGACCCTCGAGCGCTACGTCGGCGTCTACCGGATCGACGAGCAATCGACCCGGACCGTGACCGTCGAAGAGGGCAAGCTCTACACCCAGCGCAGCGGCGGCACGAAGATCGAGGCCATCCCCCATTCGGAGACCGGCTTCTTCTACGAGCAGTCGCTCACCCACTTCGAGATCGTGCTCGACGAGGCGGGCAAGGTCAGCCACATGCTGATGTACCACGACGGCGCGGACGAGCCCGAGCGCGCCGACTACACCGACGAGGAGATCGTCGTGAGAACCGAGGTCGCGGCCGACCCGGCGATCTACGAGCGCTACGTCGGCCGCTACGAGCTCGCCGAGGGCTTCGTCCTGACGATCACCCGCGAGGGCGATCGGCTCTTCAGCCAGGCCACCGGACAGGCGAAGGTCGAGATCTTCCCGTCGTCCGAGACCGAGTTCTTCTTGAAGGTGGTCGACGCCCAGCTCACGTTCGAGGTCGGCGCGAGCGGCCCGGCGACCGCCGTCGTCCTGCACCAGGGAGGGCAGACGATCCGGGGTCCCCGCCTCGAGGACTAGCGTGGCGCAGCTCTTCTCGAGCGCAACCGGCGAACGTGTCGCAACGAAACCGGGGCCGTGAGCTCTCCTTCGAGTCGGAACTCCTCGAGCCTGCACAGGTTGGCCGTATGGCTCTGCCTGGTTTTCTGTCTGGGCGCTCCGCGGGCGTTCGCCCAGGACGGTGGCTCCGCCGACTGGCCGCAGTTCCTCGGGCCCAGCCGCGACGGCACGTACTCCGGAGACGACCTCGCGGAGCCCTGGCCTGAAGGTGGCCCGCCGACTCTCTGGCGCCGAGCCGTGGGCGAGGGTTTTGCCGGTCCCGTGGTCGCCGACGGGCGGCTCATCCTGTTTCACCGCTCGGGTGACGAGGAAGTGGTCGAGGCGCTCGATCCGCGCGACGGCAGCCGGCTCTGGCGCTCGGCCGCGCCGACCGACTACCGCGACGACTTCGG
>JAHEKO010000649.1 GCA_024638355.1 Acidobacteriota bacterium | reverse complement strand
AACCAGGTCGGGGTGATGACCGCCGCCCACAGGTCGAGCCAGTCGTTGTAGAGCCGCTTGCCGCGGGCGTCCGAAGACATGGGGTCGGCCCGCACCTTGAACAGGTTCGTCCACCTTCGGATCGGCTTGGTGAACGGGCCGGGCTTGTAGAAGATCTTGTAGTTGACCGGGACGAACCGGAAGATCTCGTCCGCGACGCTGCCGCCACTGATCGACCCCGCCAGCGCGGCGGAGCTGTTCGCTCCACGCGCCGCGAGGTAGAGCAACGCGACCATCGCGCCCGCCCCCGAGGTGTAGAACTGATTGAACGTCTTGCCCTTGTCGTAGATCGCCGCGAGCGCCCCGCTCATCAAGGGCGAGAGGGGCGCCCCGCCGCCCAGAACGGCGGTCGCGGTGACCAACTGATCCTTCGTCTTGCGCCGGGGCTTTGTTGGCTTCTTCTTCTTTCCCATGTCACGACACTCCTCGGGGGGCTCCTCGCCGGGGCGACGGAGAGCCCTGACCGGCTGCCGCCGCTGACGCGCCGAGCTTCGCGCCGATCGCTCTCGCCAGGAACTCCCGATCTTCGTCGATCAGGAAGTGGGTACCCCTGCGGAAGCAGACGCTGAACTCGTTGGCGGTGTACTCGCTCCATGCGGTCGCGTCGGCGCGGCTGACGTATGGATCGTCGACGGCGACGAAGCAGGTTATCGGCACGTCCCACGGCTCGCAGCGAGTCGGTCGATTTCGATGCGCCATCTCGAAGTCGGCCCGCACCGCGGGGAGCAGCACATCGCGCAGGTCCTCCTCGGCCAGGAACTCGTCCGTGGCGCCGATGTTGAAGTGCCTCAGAATCTCGCCGAAGACGTGATCCGGCTGGTCGTGGAACGGCCGCAGCGGATCGAAATCGTCCTCCTGCACCAGCCGCGCGAGGAGCTGCTCTTCGAAGGGACCGATGTCGGCCGCGCGATGGGGGGCGCGCGCCCCGGAAACGAAGACGTGGCAGAGTCTCGAGCGGTCGGACTCGCCGAGGCGCTTGACGGTCTCGTAGAGAGTCATCGCCCCGAGGCAGTAGCCGAAGAAGGCATAGGGTTTGTCGAGCAGCGGCTCGAGATGAGGCAGCAGGGTTCCGACGAACTCCTCCATGCGCCGGATCGGGGACTCGTCGACGCGGGTGGCTCGACCGGGCGGCTCGATGCAGACCAGCTCGATCGCCGGATCGAGACTCTCCACCCAGTTGCGGTAGGTCGCGGCGCTGCCGCCGGAGAACGGAAAACAGAAGAGCCTGGCGCGTGCGGCCGCGTTGACGCGCGGCAGCACCAGCCAGCCGCCGCCCTCGACCCGATCGCCCGAGGCGAGCTCCGACGAGGGAGTCGGATCAGGCGCTGGAACCGGAGCGGCGACCGGGCTCGGCTCGCTGGAGGGCGCGACCGGAGGCGCGGTCGCGACCGAGGAGGCCAGCTCGCCGGCCAGCTCCTCCAGACTCGGGCCGCGAATCAGCCGTGCGATGGGCACGCTCGTGCCCAGCGAGTCCTTGATCGCGTTGGAGAGCTTGACCGCCATCAGCGAATCGAGGCCGAGCTCGTTCAAGGGCCGGCGACTGTCGATCCCTTCGTCGAAGCCGAGGATCTCCTGCGCGTGGCGGCAGAGCGTCGAGAGCAGGGCGTCCGGGCCCGCTCCAATGGGCACGCTCTCGGCAGGCACGGCACGAGGAGCCGGCGTCGGGACGGCCGTCGCGTGGTCCACGTCGCTTCCGGAGAGCTCCTCGTAGAAGGGTCGGTCGCTCGTATGCCCGAGACGCTTGGACCAGTCGGCGATGAACACGGCGGCGTGCTCGGCTCTGCCGTCGAGCACCTCGTTCAGCGCACCCATCGCCAGCTCGGGCGGCAGGTAGCTGATGCCGCGGCTCCTCCAGCCGGCGGCGCCCCGCTCGCCCGACTCGACGGCCATCCCCTCGCCCGCCCAGGGTCCCCAGTTCAATCCCGTCGCCGGTAGACCGCGACTCGTGCGGTAATCGACGAGGGCATCGAGGAAGGCGTTGGCCGCCGTGTAGTTCGCCTGCCCGGCCGAGCCCGTCAGACTCAACATCGACGAGTGGACTACGAAGAGATCCAGCTCGAGGGCCGCGGTGTGGCGGTGGAGCAGCCACGCGCCGCGCGCCTTGGCACGCAGCACCTCTTCGAACTGCTCCCAGGCGAGCCGCTGCAGAATGCCGTCCGCGATCACTCCGGCGCAGTGAAA
>JAHEKO010000648.1 GCA_024638355.1 Acidobacteriota bacterium | reverse complement strand
CCGTCGACGGCAGCGGCCGCATGAAGCCGGACGTGGTGGCTCCGGGCACGCGGATCCGCTCGAGCGTCCGCGGCGACAAGTACGAGCACTTCAACGGCACCAGCATGGCGGGCCCCCACGTGGCGGGCCTGGCGGCCCTGCTCATCTCCTCGGGAAGCTGCTTGCGCGGCAACGTCGACGCCCTGGAGCGGCACATCGCCGGTACCGCGCTGCCGGTCACCACGGACCAGTCGTGCGGCGGACCAGGGACCGAGATCCCCAATGCGGTCTACGGCTTCGGCGCGATTCGCTCGGTGCTTCCGGCGTGCGGCGATCAGGTGGCGGGCGAGACGACCGGCCTGTCGCTTGCCAGGGTGGTGTGCCGCAACCGCAGCTCGAGACCGAAGCAGAGAGCCAAGGCGCGCCTCGGCGGAGGGGCGAGTTGGAGCTGCACGGCGGCCGGCGTGAGCGCGACGAGCGGCGATCGTCTCAAGATCCAGCTCACCGCCCAGGCCGGCGACGGGCCGCAGGCTGGTGGCACCGTCGAGGGCCTCGGCGACGTGAAGGTGACGTGCAGGAACCAGACGGGCGGCGGCAAGAAGACGATCCGGCCCGAGGCGGGCGAGGGGTTCGACTGTCGGGCGGCGGGTCTGGAGATCTCGCCGGGCGACACGCTGAAGCTGACGCTGAGCGGGCGGGCGGGCTAGCAGCGAGACCGAGTCGTATGTTGCGCACCGAGAACAGCCCGCTGCAGTTCACCCGCGAGACCATCCTGCGCGACTATCGGATCGCGTTCCAGAGCCGCGAGGTGAGCCTCCTCGGTCGCCGCGAGGTGCTGACCGGCAAGGCCAAGTTCGGCATCTTCGGCGACGGCAAGGAAGTCGCCCAGGTGGCGATGGCGCGGTCCTTTCGTGCCGGGGATTTCCGGGCCGGCTACTACCGGGACCAGACGTTCATGCTTGCGGTCGGCCTGCTCACGGTGAAGGAGTTCTTTGCCCAGCTCTACGCCGACGCCAGCCTCGAGCGCGAGCCCGCCTCCGGCGGCCGTCAAATGACGGCGCACTTCGGGACGCGGCTGCTGGACGAGGACGGGCGCTGGCGACCCCAGTTCGATCGCTTCAACGTTGCCGCCGATCTCTCGCCGACCGGCTCGCAGATGCCAAAGCTAGTCGGCCTCGCCTACGCCTCGCGCCTCTACCGCGAGCTCGACGAGCTCGCCGGCGCGGAGGGGTTTTCACGCAACGGCGACGAGATCGCGTTCGGCACGATCGGCGACGCCAGCTGCGCCGAAGGTCTCTTCTGGGAGTCGGTCAATGCCGCCGGGGTCCTCGGCGCGCCGATGCTGCTCTCGGTCTGGGACGACGGATTCGGCATCTCGGTGCCCACCGAGCATCAAGTGACCAAGGGCGACATCTCCCAGCTGGTGCGTGGCTTCCAGCGGCAGCCCGGCGATAAGCGTGGCTACGACATCTACACCGCGAAGGGGTGGGACTATCCGGGCCTGTGCGAGACCTACCTGACCGCTTCGGAGATCGTGCGGATCGAGCACGTGCCGGCGATCATCCACGTCCAGGAGTTGACGCAGCCGCAGGGGCATTCGACCTCGGGCAGCCACGAACGCTACAAGACCGCCGATCGGCTCGCCTGGGAGGCGGAGCACGACTGCCTCACCTGCATGCGGCGCTGGATGGAGCGCCAGGGGATCGCCGGGAGCGAGGAGCTGGACGCGGCGGAGGCCGAGGATCGGGCCTTCGTGCGTCAGGCACAGCGCGAGGCCTGGGAGGCGTTCCGTCGAGACATCGACGCCGACCGGGACCGGCTGGTCGCCGTGCTGGAGGCGGTGGCGCGCGCGTCGCCCGGGGCCTCCGGGGCCGCCGAAGCGCGGCAGCGGCTGGCGCGTACGCCGAACCCGCTGCGTCGTGACCTGCTGGCGACCGCGGCGGAGGCTCTGATCGCGGTACGTCACGAAGAGCACGAGCCGCGGCGGCAGCTGCAGCGCTGGTACCGCGACATGGCCGGCCTGCAGGAAGAGCGCTACGGATCGCATCTCTACAGCGAAAGCGAGGGCTCGGCGCTCATGGTGCCGGCCGTCGGGCCAGTGATCACCTCCGAGTCGCCCGACGTGCGCGGCTTCGAGGTGCTCAACGCGTTTTTCGACCACGCTCTCGAGCGCCACCCCAATCTGATCGCCTTCGGCGAAGACCTGGGGCGGCTGGGCGACGTCAACCAGGGCTTCGCCGGCC
>JAHEKO010000647.1 GCA_024638355.1 Acidobacteriota bacterium | reverse complement strand
GGTTCATCGACCGCGGCATCCCGTACGAGGCGGCCGCCGTCTCTTTCGACCTGGCGACCATCATGGTCGAAGAGCGGCGTTTCGAGGAGCTGGTGGAGCTCGCCTCGGAGATCCTGGCGGTATTCCGCTCCCTGGGGATTCCGCGCGAGACCATCGCCGCGATGGAGCTCTTTCAGCGCGCCAGCCAAGCGCGGAGCATCAGCGTGTCGTGGGTCGCCGAGCTTGCCGCCTACGTCGACCGCTCCCAGTCGAAGCCCGAGCTGCGGTTCAAGCCGAGCGTCTGAGCGCCGACGCCGGAAGGGCGCCCGGCCGCATTGGAGCCGCTCGGCCGTGATGCCTCACTACCTCAACATAATGGAGTGTTGGTTTGACCACACCCAATATCTTGTGGTAGAAGGCGAGCAGTAGACTTAGAAGAGATCGCCCACCCCGGAGCGACCGTCGCATGGACTGGCTCAGCTTCACCTTCGGCTTTTTCGCCTTCCCACTCGTCGGGATCGTGGCCCTCGCGATCTTCATGCTGACCAGGCGCCTCCTGGCCCGCCACGCATCCCTGACCGACTTGAGCCCCGTGCAGCGCGGCTCGACGTTGAGCTTCTCCTCGCGGCTGATCGGCGAGATCGGCGAGATCGGCGAGACCCTCGACGACAGCGCCTCCGGCCCGCGGGCCAAGGCCTCCTGAGCCGTTCGCGAGCCTGACCGCTAGCGGCGCTCGCGCGGCCGCGCCTCGGCAATCTTTAGCGCGCGGCCGCCGATCTCCCGGCCGTTGAGCGCCGCGATGGCGTCGTCGGCGGCGGCATCGTCCATCTCGACGAACCCGAAGCCGCGCGGCCGGCCGGTCTCGCGATCGTTGACCAGGTCGACCGAAGCGACCTCTCCGTACGATTCGAACAGACCTCGAATCTCCTCCGAGGTCGCCGTAAAAGGAAGATTCCCCACGTAGATTCGCTTGGGCATGACTCCGTCGTCTCCTCTCCGCCGCCCGATGGACGGCCCCCGATAGTGCGATACACGGATTCTAGCCCGATTAGAGGCCCGCGACGAGGTCGGCGGGTCGATTCGCAGTGGGTCGATGCGCGGCCGCGTTTCGAGCTAGTCTCGCGGCATGACCGCGCTGGACGCCTCGAGCCCTTCGCCGCCGAGCGAACCGGCCGGCTTCGATGCCTACTGCTCGGCCCTGGAATCCGCCGGAGGCCGGCAGCCGCGGGCGCGGGTGCGGCACCATCTCGACTATCTCTTCGGCGGCGTCGACTTCTCGGGCAGGAGGGTGCTCGACATCGGCGCCGGCGACGGAGCGCTCGGCTTCTACGCCGCCTGCATGGGCGCGGCGTCGGTGGTCTGCGTGGAGCCCGAGGCCGACGGGTCGACGCCCGGAGTGCTGGGAAGATTCGAGCGGATCCGCGACCGGCTCCCGGAGCCCGAGCGGGTCGCCCTGGCCGCCGTTCCCTTTCAGGAGTTCGACTCGCGGGACCAACGCTTCGACCTGATCTTCTCGAAGGACTCGGTCAATCACTTCGACGAGGCGGCGTGCGCCGAGCTCCATCGCAGCGACGCCGCGGTGGCTGCCTACCGCGCCATCTTCGGCAAGATCTTCGGCCTCGCCGAGCCCGGGGCGACCCTGATCCTCACCGATTGCAGCCGCCGCAACCTCTTCGGCGACCTCGGGCTGCGCAATCCCTTCTACCCGATGGTCGACTGGCGCCTGCATCAGACGCCCCGCCGCTGGGCCCGGCTCCTGGCCGACGCGGGCTTCGTCGATGCGGAGATCCGCTGGAAGACGTTCTACAAGGCGGGAGGTCTCGGCCGGGCTCTGCTGGGCAACGCGGCGGCCGCCTACCTGTTGCAGAGTCACTTCCGGCTGGCGCTGCGCAAGCCGGCGTAGCCGTAGGCGGGTAGAGAGAGCTAGCGCAGCGCCCGGGTCTCCACGCTCCGATCCGGGTGGACCAGGAGCAGCGAATCCTCCGTCACCGCGCGCCACCGGTGATCGGGGCTCAACGGCTCCGAGGCGACCCACACCGCGGGCGCGCCCGAAGCGTTCGACGTCTCGGCCCAGTGCAGCGAAGGCGCCGGGTTCCCGCCTAGCGCGAATCGGCTGGCTACGAGCGAGCTGCCGGTCGTGACGCAGAAGTTGACCTCCAGGGGCCGCCCTTCGCCGGCCGCCAGGTGCCACTCGGCCAGCCGGTCGAGGGTCCCGACCATCGCCCGGGCGAGCTCTTCCGTTC
>JAHEKO010000646.1 GCA_024638355.1 Acidobacteriota bacterium | reverse complement strand
CCGCGGCCGACGTCGGACCCGACGCCGAGCGGGACGAGCTGCTGGCGGCGGCGGTAGCGGCCAAGCACCTGCTCGACCTCGAGACCGCCGCGGCGCTCGTCGAGCGGATCCTCGCCGACGACGCGAGCGACGGCGAGGCGTGGATGGAGCGCGGCCTGATCGCCGCCTATCGCGGTGACTACCCGCGGGCGCTTGAGGACCTGAGCTCCGCCGAGCGGCTGAGGTCGGATCTCTTCGAATCGATCTCGCTCCATCGCGCCTGGGTCGAGCTCCGCTCGGGCGCCGGTGACCGCGCCCGCCGGCGTTTCGAGGAGATCGCCGCTCCGCTCGAGTCGAAGCTGGCGAGCGATCTCGGGCCCGGTGACCCGCTGTTCGCCGAGTGGTTCTTCCAGGCCGCCGACTTGTGGCAGGCCTCCGGCGCAACCGACAAGAGCGCCTGGGCCAGACGCGAGGCCCGGAGCTCGGCACCCGAGAGCCGGCTCGTCGACCGGTTCGCCTGAGCCTGCTGTCGTATGCACCGGGCCAGGCTCCGGTTTTTCGGGGTGTCTCGCGGGGAATCCGTAACAGACACATGAGGGCCGCGGGATTCACAATCGACTGGTGCAAGACCGCGAGAGTCTGAAGCGGCACGAACTCTTCTCGCACCTCAGCGCCGAGCAGACCGACCAGCTGTTTCGCAGCGTCACCGAGGGAAGCTACGCGGCCGGAGAGACGCTGGTCAGCCGCGACGACGAGTCGCGCGAGATCTATCTCGTAGCCGAGGGCTCCCTCCGGGTGTGGGCCTCGACGCCGATCGGCGACTTCGAGTTCACCCGGCTGGTCGAAGGCGACCTCTTCGGCGAGGTCAACTACATCGACCGCCTCGGCCGCATGGGAGAGGTTCAGGCGCTCTCGGACGTCAAGCTGCTCGTCTTCGATCAATCCTCGCTCGCCGCTCTGGCCGACCTCGACCCGAAGTTCGAGCGGGCGCTCTACTGGTGCTTCTGGAAGAGCCTGTCGGCCAAGCTACGCGCGGCGAATGAGCACCTCTCCCGCTTCTTTTCGCCCGGCGTCACCGCCGGGTCGAGAACGCTGGCGCCCCATTCCCCGCACTCTTCCGCGGAGCCACGCGTCGATATGGCCGCGCGGCGGAGCCTTTTTCGCGAGCAGCGGCTGCCCAGCATGGAGATCAATTTTCTCTCTTCTCTCGCCACCCAGCACGCGTTCGGCCCCGGTGAGACGATCTTTCTGGAGGGCAGCGCCGGCGACCAGATGTACGTGGTCGCGGCAGGGCAGGTCATGATCAGCAAGTCCGTCGACGGCGCCGGTGAAGAGGCTCTCTCCTTCCTCAAGCGCGGCGACTACTTCGGCGAGATGTCGCTGATCGACAAGCAGCCGCGATCGGCCGACGCCAAGGCGCACCCGGAAGAGGGCGCGGTGGTTCTGAGCTTGCGCAGCGAAGTCGTCGAGCAGATCCTCGACATCGATCGGCTGACCTCGATCCGGCTGCTGAAGATCCTCTGCCGTCTCTCCGCCGAGCGCCTGCGGAAGATCAACGAGAAGCTCCTCGGTTGGCACCTGGTCAGCGGCGGCGAGGTGGCGGTCGGCCGCCGAGCGAGCACCCACGGCCCCTCGAGCTAGGGGCCGGCCGGCTCGACAGCGACACTCGCCGCGCTCAGGATCTTGGCGACCAGGGACGAGCTGGCCAGCCCTTCGATCTCCTCCGGCGTGAACCAACCGGCTTCGGCGCCTTCGCCGAGGCCCGCGCCGTCGTCGACGCTGCCTAGAAAAACCTCAACCTCGAGCGCGCGATGCGTGATCGAATGGCGGACGGAGCCGACCCGCCCCCCGAACGTCCAGACTCCACCGTAGCTTTCGCTCAACCGCTCCTCGGGCGGCGCACCCCCGGACCGCGCCCAGGGCACCTCCCAGATTCCGGCGAGCAGCTCGCTGTCGTCGGGACGGCGGAAGAGAAGAACACGCGAGCCGCGGCGCACGACGATCGCCACTCGCTTCTGGCGCTGGGGCTTCTTGCGCGCCGCGAGCCGCGGATAGCGCTCCGGCGCGCCGCTCGCGAGTCCGCGACAGCCGTTCGCGAGGGGACAGATGCCGCATCGCGGCGCTCGGGGGGTGCAGACCGTCGCTCCCAGCTCCATGAGCGCCTGATTGCTGTCTCCCGGCCGGTCGGAATCCAGCAGCTCGGTCGCCGCCTCGAGCATCTCGCGGCGCGCCGCCCCCCGCCGC
>JAHEKO010000144.1 GCA_024638355.1 Acidobacteriota bacterium | reverse complement strand
AGGAACATCCAGGAGAAGCTGATCGAGGAGGCGAGGCGGGAGAAAGAGGAAGGGTGATCCAGGGCGGTGAGACGTGCAGGCTAGCCGCGTCCGCTTTCACTGGATCCTGAGTCCCGGCAAGGACCTCCTCTTCTACATCGGCTCGGCGCTCGCCGGCTGGCTCTACCTGGGCGTCATCCTGTTCGCGATCGCGACGCTCGATGAGCCGCTGAGCGCGCCACTGGCGACGATCGGGCTCGGCGCGGTCACCATTCCGCTGACGCTCGAGCTGCTGGTGGTACTGAGCTGGGCGCTGATTCTCGATGCGCCCCACGTGTGGGCCACCCTGGCCCGCACCCTCTTCGACCCCGACGAGTGGCGCGTCCGGCGGCGCGAGATCCTGTTTTCCTTCGTCTGGTTCGGCGTCGGGCCGCTGGTGATCGTCGCTCCGTACGCGCTCGGAGCGATCTTCTCCGGCTGGGGCCGGCCGCCGCCCGCCGGCAGCCTGGCCCTCGGAGCGATTCTCTTCTTCGTCTTCTTCCGGCTCTGGGCGTACTACCACGTGGTGCGGCAGCACTGGGGCTTTTTCCGCCTGTACAAGCGCAAGGCGGACGACTTCGACCCGGTCAGCGACCGGCTCGACACCTGGTTCTTCCACCTATCCTTCTACCTGCCGCTGGTGCTGTTCATGACCAGCGCCTGGTACGCCGAGACGCCGGGCTTCCCCGACCTCGGCCTGCGCCGGCCGCTGGTCGCCGGAGTCAGCGTCGGCGAGGTGGTCTATCCGGCCGCCTGGGCGGCGTTCAGCGCGGTCCTGGTGGTCTACATCGCCCACCAGTGGCGGCTCTGGCGCGCGGGCCGGATGCTCAACGGCTCGAAGCTGCTCCTGCTCGGGCTGGTCGTGCCACTGCACGTGGTCGCCTTCAGCCACCCGGTCGTCACCGCCTTCGTGGTCCCGCTGGTGACCGTCGGACACAACATCCAGTATCACTGCATCGTATACAGCTACGCGCGCAACAAGTATTCGCGACGCGCCGAGCCCGAGTTCCGGTGGATTCGCGGGCTGTTCAGCAACTTCGCGGTCTACGCCCTGGTCGGTCTGGTGTTCACATTCGCCCTCTACAAAGGCCCGCTGGTCGAGACCTTTCGCGCGGCGACCGGTGGCCGCCTGGACGAGATGCTCTTCAACTCCCTGGCGATGATGGCCGGCGTACGCGACCCTGCCGAGCTCGCACTCGGCGAACAGGTGATGGCGGCCCTGATCGTCGGCTTTGCCATGCAGCACTACTACCTCGATTCGAAGATCTGGCGGGTGAGCAAGGACCGGCAGGTTCGGCAGTATCTGAAGGTCTGAAGCGGGTATCGTCGCTCGTGATGAGAACAGTGCGACATCCCGCCGGCCGGATCGGGCGCTCGATCGTCATCGCCGGGCTCCTCGCCGGCTGCAGCGTCGCCCGCGCCGGCGAGGTCGAGCGCATCGCCGAAGTGCTGCGGCTCGGAGAGGGGACGATTCTCGCCGACGTCGGCGCCGGCGAGGGAGAGTGGAGCGAGGCTCTGGCGGCCAGGATCGGAGCCGGCGGGCACCTCTTCGCCACCGAGGTCGACGGCGATCTGGTGGCCGAGATCCGCGATCGGCTGGAGGGAGCCGACATCGAGAGCTTCACCGTCCTGGCGGGCGATCAGCAGCGAACGGGGCTGCCGGAGGCCTGCTGCGACGCGATCCTGGTGCGCATGGTCTACCACCACTTCGAGCAGCCGGCGGCCATGCGCGCCGACCTGTGGCGCTCCCTCAGGCCGGGCGGCCGAATCGCGCTGATCGACATCGTCCCCCAGACCGGCTGGCGCCGCCTCGAGGACGTGCCCGACCGCGGCGGCCATGGCATTCCGCCGGACGACCTCATCGCCGAGATGTCGGCGATCGGGTTCGAGCTCGACCAGCGCCACGACGACTGGAACGACGACCCCGATCGCTACTGCCTCGTCTTCCGCAAGCCAAAGTCCTGAGTCGGCGGCTTGGTAGACTCGTTCCCGATGGAGCGCTTCCCGCTCGCGCCCATGTCGGGGTTGATTCTCTGGCTGACGATCGTCGTCCTGCCCTTGCCGCTCCTTCTCCTCTACGCCGGTACCCGCATCGACTTGCCCTACGGCTGGATACCGGCCCTCCTGGTCGCCCTCATCTACCTCTTCGTCTGGCTCTACATGCGGCCCACCCGTTTCGAGATCTCCCGCAGCTCGCTCGATATCGTCTGGCCGCTGCGCCGCGACTCGACGCCGCTCGCCGACATCGACAATGTCGAGCTCCTGAGCGGCGACGAGTTCCGCGAGCGCTACGGCTTCGGGGTGAGAATCGGCGCCGGCGGCCTGTGGGGCGGATTCGGACTGTTCAAGACGCGCAGCCAGACCTTCCGCTTCTACGTCTCGCGGCTCGACCGGAAGGTGCTCATCTGGCGGCACTCCGACATCCCGCTGCTGATCACGCCCGCCGAGCCGGAGCGATTCATCCGCTCGCTCCTCATCGCCTGCTCCTAGCCTAGGCCAGCTTGGTGAGGCGGACCTCGTTACCCGCCTCGTTGTGCTCGACCTCGTCCATGAAGGCGAAGATCAGGAACAGGCCGCGGCCCTGCGTCTTGAGCAGGCTCTCGGGCGCGGTCGGATCGGGGCAGCTCGAGCGATCGAATCCCGGCCCCTCGTCCCGCACGAGGTAGCGCACCCGGTCGGGCGTCTGCTCGACGCGGCAGCGAAGGCGGCGGCTGGCCCAGGGCTCGGCGTTTCGCCGCTGCTCGATCCGGCGCCGAAAGGGCTCGCTGCCGTTCTTGCGTAGCTCGGAGCTGACCTCGAGATTGCCGTGGATCATGGCGTTGGAGAGCGCTTCGTGCAGCGCCGTCGCCACCCGGGAGCGGACCTGCTCGTTGGCGAAGCCGGCGCGCTGCAGATCGTGCTGCAACAGGGCGACGAGGGGCGCGATCAGGGCCGGGTCGTTCTCCAGCTCGAAGCGCGACTCGCAGGCCTGCCGGTAGCGCAGGACCTCGGCCTGCTCGCTACGGGATCTCGACAGGCTCAGTATCTGCTGCACCGTCTCGGCCAGGAACTCGGTCAGATCGGCCTTGGGCACGTAGCTCGCCGCCCCCGCGAGCAGCGCCCGCGCCGCGATCTTCTCGCTGCCCTGTGCGGTCATCAGGATGACGGGTACGAGCGGAAAGCTCTCGCCTATCTCCTGCACCAGGCGCAAGCCGTCGAGCTTGGGCATACGCAGGTCGGTGACCACCACGTCGGGCGCAGCGCTCTCGATCAGCCCCAGCGCTCGTTCGCCGTCGTCCGCCTCGAGCAGCTCGAGCCCGTCGATCGCACCGAGACACCGCACGGCCACCTCCCGGTCGACTGGATTGTCATCAACGATCAGCAACCTAGGCATCGCCGTCCTGCCCTTCGCCGATCCGTTTCGGCCATTGGAACCGAAAGGTCGCTCCCCTCCCCTCGCCGGAGTCCAAGCCTACCCTACCGCCGAACCTCTCTACGACGCGCTGCACCACCGCCAGGCCCAGGCCGCGGCCGCGCCGCCGCTCGCTCGAGCCGAGCCGGTTCTCGACGCCGAAGAGCCGCGCCCGGTGATCCCCCGCGATGCCCGGTCCGTCATCGGCCACGGCGAACTCCCACCACTCGCCTGATTCCCGGCAGGAGATCTCGATCGTGCCGTCCTCCCGATCGTGGTGCTTGATGGCGTTACCGACGAGGTTGCGCAGCACCTGCTCGAGCGGCCCGCGCAGCGTCTCGAAAGAGGGCATCGGGCCGCGCGTCTCGATTCGGAAGCCCTCCGGCGGGTCGAGCAGAAAGGCGATGTCGCGAGCCAGCTCGGCGCTGTCGACCAGGATCGGACGCCGACGCTCGCGCCCCGCCTGGGCGAAGATCAGCAGGTCGTCGGTAAGCGCCTTCATCAGCGATGCGCGGCGGCGGAGCTCCGCGAGGTGCCCGCGCGTTCGCTCGGGAACGGCGTCGCCGAGGTCTTCCTCGACGAAACCCGCGAGCGTCACGATCGAGCGCAGCGGCGCGCGCAGATCGTGAGAGGCGACGTAGGCGAACTCCTCCAGATCGGCGTTCGAACGGGCCAGCTCCTCGGCCTGACGGGCGAGGAGCTTCTGATCGGCCTTCTGGCAGGTGATGTCCCGCGCCACGGCGTAGATCCTCCCGCTCTCAACCACCGGGGCGGCCCGCCAGGCGAGCCAGCGGAAGTCGCCGTCGCGGGTCTGGTAGCGGTTCTCGAAGTCGACCGTCACATCGCCTCGCGCCAGGCTCTCGACCTCGGCAATCGTGCTCTCGCGGTCGTCGGGATGCACGAACTCCACGAACCGGCGGCTCATGAGCTCCGCCGGCCTGTAGCCGAGCGTGCGCTCGAACGCCGGGTTGATCCGCCGGAAATAGCCGTCGAAGTCGGCCACGCACATCAGGTCGAGCGAAAGGTCGAACAGGCGCCGAAGGTGCAGCTCCGCTGGGGAACGATCTTCGGATCCGATGCCGGACTTGTCGCTCATCCTGCCGCCGCGCGGGACGACCGATTCGTTCTCGTGGGCTGTCCCGCGATGGAGCCATCCTACCCCGCGGCAACGGAGCTGGCGGTCGGCGCCTCTGCTAGACTCCCCGCGAAAGCCCTTCATGGTGTTCAAGAAGAGCGTCGCGACCTTCCATTCGCCGCTCTATCGGCTCGACCCGGCGGACGCCGATCTGCTGATCCGGGATCTCGGCGAGAAGCTCGAGCGGGCGCGGCTCAAGGCCGGCCACATGTTCCTGTTCTGGCTGCTGGTCGTCGCCGCCTACGGCACGACCCTCGCCTACGCGCTCGCTCTGGCGAGCATCGAAGACGGGAAGCCCGACTTCCGCCTCGTATGGGTGACCCTCGTCTGCGTCGCGATCACGCTCCTCGCCGCCCTTTCGACGGTGGCGCTCGCGCGCCGAGTCCGGAGCCAACGGCGGCTCTACCAGGAGCTCGATCTCGCGCTTCCCGGACGCTCGGCGTCCGAGACCTGGAAGAATCGCCCCCCCGTCGAGCGGGCGCTGAAGTCGGTCGCCTCCCTCTCCCTCGTCGCCGTGGTCGGACTGGCGCTCAGCAACGTCAGCGAGTTCAAGGCCGTCGAGTATCCGCCTGCCGCGGGCGCGCTCCTCCTGATGCTGCTGTCGGCCCACTGGATCTGGAGCGAGCGGAAGATTTCCATCGCGACCCTTCTGTGGCTCCGGAGGCTGATCCGCGGCCTCACACTCGTCTGGGCAGCTGTCTTCGTGGGTATCCTCGCTTACTCCCCCAGAACCGAGTGGTTCAACCTCCTGCCCGATCACCTGGGGACATTTCTGGGAGTTCTGATTCCAGCCTGGGCGCTCGTAAGGCACCGCTTGATCACCCGGCGTCAGGAGCGGCTGGCGCCGCTCGCCGACGCCTACCGGCTCAAGTCGAAGCTCGAGCGGCGTACGGGGCCCGCAGCCGAACGGCGCGGCTACGTCGGCCTTCCCATGGCCGACGCCCTGCGGCTGGCGGACGTCGAGGAGGCGTTCCTTCGCCAGAGTCGCCTCAAGGCCCTCCGTGAGCTGCGCGACCGAGGCGTCGACGATGACTGATCGGCCGACCACCTACGAGAAGAAGCAGACGCCGCGGGCCGAGGCTGCGCTCGAGAAGCTCGCCGCGAAGGAGCGCAAGGAGCTCGAGCGCGTCGTCAAGGGCCTGTGCGCCGATCCCTGGAAATACGAGAGACGGCTGGAGGAGACGGCCGACAAGGCGTGGATCTACCGCCACTATCCGAGTCCCAGATTCGAGATCACCTTCAAGGAGATCGAGGCCGAGAAGCCGACACTCCTGTTCGTTCACTACGGCATCAAGCGGACCCAGCTGCCCCGGCGCGCCTTCATCAGCTACTCGCGCAAGGACTCCAAGTACCTCGACGAGCTGGTGACCCTGCTCAGCCTCCTCGAGGACCTCGGCAAGCTCAAGGTCTTCTCCGATCCGGAGATCCGTGCCGGCGACGACTGGGAAGAGGAGATCTTCACCGCCCTGGAGGAAGCGGACTACGGCATCCTCCTGGTCTCGACGGACTTCGTCGGCTCCGACTTCATCAAGAGCCGCGAGCTGCCAGAGATCAAGAAGGCAGTCGAGGCGAGCCGGCTCGTGCTGCTGTGGATTCCGCTGCGGCCGGTCCCCTACGAGCTGCTCTGGTTCACCGAAAAGCAGGCCCTGAGCGATCCGGCGAAGCCCCTGACCGACTTGAAGACCAAGGCGCAGCGCGAAGCGGCGTTCACGGAGATCGTGAGGAAGATCAACGAACGATGTGAGGCGGACTAGCTTGTCTGGCTGGCCTCGCATCCGGCGAGGCTGCAGCTCACCAGCGTGTCGTCCGCACCGACCTCGAGCTGGTGGCTTCGCTCACCCGCATCCGTCGAGTAGCTCACCGTCCACAGACCCGGCGACTCGAGCTCCACGAACTGCCCGGCGACCGCCCCCCTGCGCTTCTCATTCGAGTCCCCGGGAGTGAGGGCGATGTCCCCCGAAAAACCTTCGATGACCACCTTCACGTCGAAGGGCCCGGTCCACCCCGAGGTGTCGATTCCCAACAGCTCGGCCGCGACGAGGATGACCGCCTGCCACGTCGTCGGATCGCTCCTGCCGACGCGCGGCGGCGTGAGACTCGCCAGCACCGCCAGCGGCCGAGGGCCACCCGCCAGTTCGCCGGCCCCGAGTGCGTCGCGCTTCCTCTCGAGCAAGGTTCGCGCCCGGACGAAACGCTCCTCGATCAAGGCCCGGAGAGCGCGCAGCTCCGGACAGCCACAGCGAGCCCCCGGGCAGTCATGGGTGAGCCGGTGGATCAGCTCCTTTTCGGCGGCGTCGAGACGAGCGATCGCCTCGTCGTATTGGCCCTCATCGAGTTCCCCCCACTCCTTCTCGAGAGCCTTGACGACCTCCTCCAGCGAGCTCTGCACGTAGTCGACCAGCGCCCGCCACTCCTGCGCCCGCATCCCCCGCCCCGGGCCCGCCGGCTGCTCCGGGCGCTCGAAGCGCAGGTTGTCGATCGCGCCCGAGCCGCCGAGCTCGATCTCGATGAGGCCCACATTGCGGATTCCATCGGGAAACAGCGCCGGGCTGCCGAAGCGCTCGCTCATCGTTCGGCCCACCTCGTCGCTTCCGGCTCGCAGCCGGGTCACGTCGAAATCCATCACGCTGCGGTCGACGCGCGGCTCGATCTCCAACGCGATGGCCGGCGCCACGAACAGCCGGCCCTCCATCCTGACCTGGCTCGAGGGTTCCCAGGCGAGGGCCATGCCGGCGGGCTCGGCCTCGGCCGGATCCGCGGCGACGCGCATTCCGCTCACTTCGGCCATACCCAGCTCCGCGCCGATCCACGCGAAGCGGGGGTCGATCGGAGCGCTGAAGAGCCGTACGTGGGTGACACCCGAATCGATATCGACCAGGGTCAGGCCGCGGAAGGTCACCGGACCCGTGGCGGAAAAGTCGAAGCGGAACCGGCCGCCGTAGAGCTCGTCGTCCTGGACGTCGAGTGAAACCGGCGGGCTTTGGGGAATCGTCTCGGAGACACTTTGTAACGATATCGCCGCCAAAAGTCAATCGGCGCTCCCCTCGTGCCCGGCGGGCGGCCAGCTTCGCTAGGCCGCGGCGCGCCTGAGGTCGCGCTCGAGCTCGGCAGCCGCTGCCAGCCGCTCGGCGCTAGACTGATGGCCCGTCATGTAGGTGCCGGTGCAGCTGCGCGATCAAGACTTGTCGGCGACGATATGCAGATCCACGCCGTGCTCGAGCCAGGCCTTGGCCGCCGCGAGCACCAGCGAGAATCCGCCCATCGAGTCGAGCGCCGTGGCGATGACCGTCTCCGCGTCGCCCGTGAAGCCGGAGTTCACGACGCGGACGAGGGTGCGCTCGTCGGGCCGGGCCTCGAACGTGAAGTCCACGGTCGAGGCATCGCCGGCCTCGAAGTCTCCCCACTCGATCAGGATCCGCGCGTCGGGATCGAGCTCGAGCACGCGCACGTCGGCCGAAACGCCGTAGATGTCCCAGAACCACTTGACGCTGGCTCCACTCGCGAGCGGTCCGGAGCTGCGATTGAACCAGAACCTGGTCGTGATCTCGGGGTCCACGAACGCCCTGAAGACCTCGGAAACGGGTCTGCGAATCACCATCTGCTGATTCACCACGATGGCGTCTTTGTCGGTCATGGCCGCATTCTCTCCTTTCTAGCCCTCGGCTGTCAGGTCGGGCCGGGGCCGGTTCCGCGCCGGCGCTTCCCGCGCTCGATCTCCAGCGCCAGAGCCTCGAGCTTCGGCTCCCAGAAACGGCGGAAAGGCGCGAGCCAATGTTGGATCTCGGCGAGCGGAGTCGGATCGATCTCGTAGATCCTGCGCGGTCCTTCGGGCTCGACCGTCGCGAACCCGTGGTCGCGCAGCACCTTCAGATGCTGCGAGATGGCGGACTGCGTGATCCCGAACTCCTCGCCCACGATCGCCACGATCTCTCCCGAGGCGTGGCGTTTCTGCGCGAGGATCTCCAGAATACGCCGGCGTACCGGATCGCCGAGGACGTCGAAGGCGTGCATCACTCACCGGTGAAGAAGCT
>JAHEKO010000645.1 GCA_024638355.1 Acidobacteriota bacterium | reverse complement strand
GAGGCCCGAGCGAAGAATCGCCGAGTGGCCCTGGTGGTGCTCAAGTAGGAGGTCCGAAACCGTAAACCAGTCTCCAAGCCGGGTCGCATTGCTCCTTCATCTCTTCCCCCCAGACTCTGCGACCCGGCCTTTTTCTCTTACGGGGACACCCTTCGCGGGGTGTCCCCGATTCACGTTTCGGGGTGGCGCTAGGCGACGTCGCGCCGGCGCAGGTACTGATCGATCATCACCGCGGCGATGTTGCCGGTGCCCATCGCCACGGCGACCTGCTGGGTCATCGGCCGCAGGTCGCCGGCGATCCAGACCCCGGGGACGTTGGTGTCGCCGCGCTGGCTCGCCGGCTGGGCGTGATGGCCGGTCGGGGCCTCCTCGACTTCCAGCTGCCGGGCGAGATCGGTGCGGCCGCGCGCCGGGCTGGAGACGAAGAACGCATCGGCCTCCAGGGTCTTGCCGTCGGCGAGCCGCACGGCCTCGAGCCTGCCCGGCCGGCCGACGAGCCGCTTGATCTCGCCTGCGACGAGCTCGATGCCCTTGGCTTCGAGGCGCTCGATCTGCGACGCGCTCGCCGCGGCCCCGGGGCCGCTGACCAGGATGGTCAGGTCGTCGGTGTAGCGCGACAGCCCGAGAGCCATGCCGGCGCCGCCGCGCGCCCCGGCGGTGGCGATCACGACCGTCGGCTTGCCGGCAATCAGCGGCGCCTCGCAATCGGGACAGTAGTAGAGGTTGCCCTTGCCGGCGTACTTGAAGCAGGGGCGGAAGTCGCCGTCGACCGTCGGGTGATAGCGCGCGACGCCGGTGGCGAGCAGCACCGTCTTGCCCCGCCAGCTGGCGCCATCGGCGCCGCGCAGGGTGAAGTCTCCTGCGGCCCCTTCGGCGCTGGCGACGTCGGCCCGAGCCAGCTCGGCCCCCATGGCTTCCGCCTGGCTCTTCAAGCGCCGCTGCAGGTCGGTGCCCTTCACCGCGGGCATGCCCGGGACGTTGTGAAGCTCCTCGATGGTGAAGAAGAGCGGGCCGCTTCGGCGGTCGAGCACGATCACCTTGCGATCGTGCCAGGCGAGGTGGAGCGCCGCGGTCAGACCGGCCGGACCGCCCCGACGATCAGGCTGTCGTACATCCGCCGGCTACTCGATCGCCGACCAGTCGATCGGCGCGGGATCGGTGAGCACCGAGTCGGGAAGCTCGTCGAAGACCGCGACCTCGGTGTGGCTCGCCTCGCCGCGGTTGTCGGAGAGGAGGATCCCGCCGTGACGCTGCCAGTTGTGCCAGGGGATCTTGAAGCGCGGCTCCTCGTCGGTCGCCTGGGCGTAGAAATCCCACTGCTCGACCAGGCCGCTGTCGTCGGCGACGTAGACGAGGTACTTGTTCTCGGGGGTGCGGCCGACGCCGGCGAAGGTGAGTTGAAGGACCTCGGCGTCTCTGCCGTCCTCCATCGTGCCGCGGCCCGCGTGCTTCAAGGTCACTCCGGTGTCCTTGAGCTTGTAGGGCATGGCGATCCAATAGCTGTCGTTGATCCAAGCCGCTTCGCCGCTCTCCAGCATCGCCGCCAGCTCGGCCGGGTCGGTGATCTCCTCGTCATCGCGCCAGGCCCGGCCCTCCTTGCTGTGGAGACTCATCAGAATGACGTAGGGCGTCTGATCTTCGCGGTCGACGCCCTCGATGCGAATGCGGCCGCTGTGCTTGTCCCAGACGTGGAGGCGCCGGCCGAAGAACTTCCAGCGCAGGTAGCGGGTCGCGTCCCAGGCGGGGCGGCCGCCCATCGTCGCCATGACGCGGTCGGCGATCTCGATCGCCTCGGCGTCGGAACCGGCGAGGTCGAAACCCTCGGCGGGTGGGTTGGCCGCATGGTGGTCGGCGGCCGCAGGCGGCTCGAGGACGTACGCGGTCGCCAGGGCGAGGATCACGATCACGAAGTGAGGGGTCTTCACGGGAGCGCTCCTGTTTGGGCAGACCCGCCGCCGGAATTCGCGTGAATCGCGGAGGCTCCGTCGCGGCGGGAAGAGGCGACAGGGTACCATGTGAACTTACGATCGCTTTGCTCGTATAGAGGACGACCGGCGAGGTCTTGTTGTCTATGCCGGTCGCTTGCGACAAGCTCTTGATTCGGGCAGCGACTGCCCGGATTCCACCTACGAGAGACCAATCAGATACTAGGAGGAGGTTATGACTCGAACTCTGTCCGCACTCGCGGCTGCCGTGCTCCTGTGCGTCGCTTCGGCGGCCGCCCAGGAGGAGA
>JAHEKO010000143.1 GCA_024638355.1 Acidobacteriota bacterium | reverse complement strand
GAACTGGCGGCGCGACTCTCGGGAGGCGACGAAGAAGGGGCCCAGCGGCGTGGTCGGCGTCGCGGGGCCCGCCGGCACGGCGAGGCTCGTCGAAGACAGGTGCCGCCGCCGCCCGCGGAGATCCCAGACCAGCACGCGCAGCTCGTGGCCGCCTGCGGGAAGCGAAATCTCGTCCATCACTCCGACCAAGCGCTCGCCTCGGCGCCGGAAGCGGAGCTCGCGTGCGAAGCCGGCACGCACGACCCCGTCGGCGTCGAGGGCATAGCCGTGAACGTCGAGGCGCACCCGTTTGCGACCCTTCTTGCCGGCATCGAGGCTCGCGGCGTCGACTTCGACGAAGACCGGAACGCGCCCGCCGCCGGCGCGTGGCAGGACGGTCGCCAGCACCCGCGCTTGCAGCTCGTCGATCCTGCGGCCGCTCAGGGCGAGCTCGGCGGCGTCCATGCGCCGCTCGGACAGGAGGCGCGCCGTGGGTGGGCGGGGGGCGCGGAAGTTGGGGCGGTGCAGGATGCGGGCCTTGGGGATCTCGGGCGTCAGCCGCACCTGGATGTCGTAGCGCTCGCCGTCGGCGGCGAGCCCGGCCGGCTGGAAGCCCAGCAGGTAGATCGCCTTTGTACGATCGAGGATCTTGGCGGTCGCGCCGTCGATCCGGTTGTAGTTCTCGAACAGCTCGCCGCCGCTCTCGTTGGCGAGGTAGAAGAGGCTCGAGTTGTTGGAACCGGCTGTGGTGACCGCGCCGAGACCGACCTCGACGGCCGGGTAGGCCTCTCCGGGACCGGTCAGTACCGAGGCGCCGCCCGGCGGCCGGATGCCGCCGATGTCGATCGCCTGGAGAGTCCAGCCGGTGTCGGCGAGGGCGTCGACCATCGGCTTGAGTCGATGCAGCGTCGGCGTGCGGGTCTCGGCGCCGTCGAGCATTCCACCCAGGCCCTGCGAGAGGAAGATCACGTGCTTGGGGTCGGGAATGTCGCGGAGGAGGGTGACCAGGCTGGCCATCGACCGGCCGAGTGCGCGGACGGCGCTGAGCGAGTCGCCCCCTCCTTTGAACAGGGTGTTGAGCCGCGCGGTGCGATATCGTCGCGCGTCCGCGGCGGAGGGCGCGGCGCCGTCGAGGGCGATCGGCATGCCGACTCCGGCCAGAGCGGGCGGGTTCTCGAGCGGCTGGATGAGGGTGGAAGCGCCGCGGCCCATGTCGGCCAGAAGCGGCTCGGGGAGCGCCGTCGGATCGTACGCGTCGCTCCACCAGGCGTCGAGCGTTTCGAGCGCTTCGACGCTCCGTTTGGGCTTGGCGTCGGCAAGGGCGGTGACGAGGTCGAGCCCCAGATCGAATGCCTGGCGATCGGTGGTGAACGGCACCAGTACGCGAGCGCCGATGACCGGCGAGAAGATGGCGATCGCCAGGCGATCCGACGCTTGGCTCTGCTCGGCCACCATCCGGCGCAGGGCGTCGACCGCGTGCAGCACGCGGTAGCGGCTCGAGAAGGCGAGATCGAAGAGGGTCAGGTAGTGCCGGCTCCAGGCGGCCGGCGGGGCGGCGGTCTGCGAGTCCGCCGCCGCGGCCGGCGCTTCGAGGCCGAGTCGCTCGTCGATCTCGATCGCGCGAAAATAGGAGAGCGGCTGGGGCCGCCCGTCGACGCGCAGCTCGAAGTTCTCACGGGCCAGACCGCGCACGCTCCGGCCCCCGACCAGCACCTGCACCGGCACCTCGACCTCGACTACCGAGATGTCCTCGGTGAACGTCTGCGCGCAGATCGGCGCCGCGGCCGCCGCTCCGAGAGCGGCGAGCGCGGCCAAAGCTGGAAGAAGAGCCCGCAACGTGCGGGGATGGGAAGCAAATCACGTTCCGCGCCCGGAGAGCGGGATAGGATCGATCTCATGCTGATTTCGTCCGGATCGAGCAAGGCGTGTCGCCTGGTGAGGACGCTCCTGGTCGCCGCCCTCGCCGCCTGCGCCCCCGCGCCGGTCGAGCGGGAGCCCGAGCCCGCCGGATACGCCGCCGAGATCGACGCCTGGCGCGAGGATCGGGCCGCGCGGCTGACCAGCGAAACCGGCTGGCTGACGCTGGCCGGGCTGTTCTGGTTCGATGACGGCGTGCACGCGATCGGCTCGGAGCCGGGCAGCGAGATCGAGCTGCCGGCCGGCAAGGCTCCGCCGCGGGTCGGCAGCCTGCGCGCGTCGGGCGACGAGGTGCGGCTGGAGGTCGAGCCCGGGGTCGAGGTCACCCACCAGGGCGAGCGTGTCGAGGCCCTGGCGCTCGACGACGACCAGCCCGGTCCGCCCACGGTCTTCGAGCTCGGCGACCTGAGCGCCTACGTCATCCAGCGGGGCGAGCGGCGCGCCTTGCGGGTGAAGGACAGGAATCATCCGGCGCGGTCCGCCTTCGCGGGGATCGAGAGCTTTCCAACCGACTGGAGCTGGCGTATCGCGGGTCGATTCGAAGCCTATGACCCGCCGCGGACGCTGCCGATTCCCGACGTGCAGGGCGGAGTGATCGATCAGCCCAACAGCGGCGCGGTCGTCTTCGAAGCGGACGGTGGCGAGCACCGGCTCGACGTGGTGGCCGAGCCCGGCGACGAGGAGCTGTTTCTCATCTTCGCCGACGCGACCACAGCCAAAGAAACCTACGGCGGCGGTCGCTATCTCTACGTCGATGCTCCGGGCGACGACGGCCGGGTGGTGGTGGATTTCAACAAGGCCTACAACCCGCCCTGCGTGTTCACGCCCTACGCGACCTGTCCACTGCCGCCGCGCCAGAACCGGCTTCCCTTCCGGGTCGAAGCCGGCGAGAAGTACTAGAGCTCCGACAAGTGATGCCGGCCGGATATCCCGGGCGGCCTTGGTCCGTTCGGCCGGCGTCGCGACCGACAGCTCCGCGGTCTCCCGCGGCGAGCCGGCTCAGGTTGCGCCCTGTCCGGAAGCGGGCCGAGCGTCGGCGGCGAGCTCGCCGAGCAGGGCGGCCGAAGCGCGACAGCGCTCGATCCAGAATCGCCGAGTCGGCTCGAATGCCTCGAGCTGCGGGCGCTCGATGCGGCGAGTGGAGGCGCCGGCGAAGCCGGCGAGCCATCCGAGGGCGGCCGCGGCGTCCTGGGAGAGAAGAGCCTCGAGCACGAAGCGTCGCTCGCCGGCGCGGAGTCCGAGCTCGAGCTCGGCCGCCGCGCGGTGGAGGTCCGAGGCGACGAGCACGAAGCCGGTGCGCACCGGACTCGAGAGCTGGCCGAGGAAGGCACGGGCCGGCGCCTCGTCCGTCGCATGACGCGGGTCGTCGAACGGCGGCGCCTCGCGCAGGTGAAGCGGCGGGCGCGCCGGCGGCCCGAGCCGCTCGACTTCGCCGCGGAGCGTGTCGAGCAGAATCTCGGCCCAGGCGGCGTAGGTCCGGCCCCCGATCTCGACCATCCGGATCAAGTAGACCGGAAGCCAGCTCGCCAGGTGCTCCCAGAAGAAGGCCGCGCGCGCTTGCCGCCATCCCCGTTGCGCCCTTTCGGCTCCGGCGCTCTCTTCGAGCTCCACCAGACGGGCGTACAGACCGAGCATCAGGGCCAGATGGTCCGGCGCTACCGGCGGCACCAGGTCGAGGGCGCGCCAGAACCCGGCAATGCGGTCGCGTGCCTCGCCACCGATCTGGCCTTCCGCTCCCAGGTAGACAGAGGCGTACGGGTAGAGCTGGAAAAGGAAGGCCGTCTCGTACTCACCCTCCGCGGGAGGGCGCTCGATCTCCAGCAGGCGACAGAGCTCCGCCGTCTGGTCGGAGGGGGGCTCGCTCAGAGCGCCGAGGGCACGCATCAGCTCCATGGCGCGCCGCCTGTGGGTGGCGTCTCGGACCGACGCTTGGGGGTTGGAGGCGAATCCGCGCTAGCTCTTGGCATCCGGCAGACGGTAGGCGGCGGCGGTCGGCTTGACCGGCCGGATGAGCCACCCCGGACGCCGGGTGCCGTCGGGCGAGTTGTCGACGGCGGAGCGGGTCTTCGCCAGCCACGCCTCGAAGACCTCGGCCGAGCGGCGCGTGTCGACGGCCACCTCGCCGTAGCGGTCGCCGGGGGCCGCCTTGACCACCCGTACCGCCTGGTGCCAGCAGTGCATGCCCGAGAGTGGGTCGGGATGCACCGGGAAGGTCATGTTCTGGTGAACTCCGGCGTCGGTCCACCAGATGCGCCGGGTGTCGGGATCGCTCGAGTCGAACGGTCCGACGCCGGCCTTTCGGCTCATCTTCCAGCGCGAGTCGTCGCGGTCGAGAGAGACGGTCGCCATCAGCTGACGCTGACCCTCGGCCGATCCGTTGTCGAGCTTCCAGCGCCCCATGTGGTGGCTGCAGGCGACCACCCCGGGACGGATGCCTTCGGTCACCCACGCCTTGACCACGAAGTGGCCGATCTCCGTCTCGACGCGAACCAGGTCGCCGGTGCCGACGCCGAGCCGGGAGGCGTCGGACGTGTGCAGCCAGAGTGGGTTGGTGTGCGAGATCTCGTCGAGCCACTTCGCGTTGGCCGACCGGGTGTGGATCTGGGTCGGCAGGCGGAAGGTGGAGATCAGGACCATCTGGTCTTCATCCATGTTCTGGGGATGGACGTGGCTCTTGATGTAGGTCGGGATCGCGACGTCGTCCCAGCCCCAGGCGGCGAGGGTGGGAGAGTAGAACTCGAGCTTGCCCGACGGGGTCGGGAAGCCGCGCAGGATCTCGCCGTCGATCCGCACCCCTACCGGCCGCCGGCCCTCGGCGTCGGCCGGCGGTGCCGCGGTCGGGGCCAGATTGGGCGTCCCGGTCGCCGCCGCGCGCGTGTAGACCCGCCCCTCGTCGGTCTCGGCGATGTCTTCGAGCTCTTCGTCGGGCACCGGGCGCTCGTAGAGCGGTCCGATGTCGCGCGTCACCTCGAAGGCGCCGTAGCGGCGCATGTAGTCGAGGGGTCGAAGCCCTTCCGCCGCCGCGGCCTCGGGCAGGCCGGGCACCGAGTTCTCGAAGATCCAGCGGTAGTACTCGTCGACGTTGAGGCGCTCGCCCGGCCGCTCCTCCGACTCGACGAACTCGCGAATGCCGAGCTCGCCGTCGGGGTCGATGCGCCAGGAGAGCTCGAGCCAGAACTCGTTCTCCTCCCAAACTTCGCCGGGGTTGGTGTGCCGGGTGTCGCCGACCCGCTCGCCCAGGCGCTCGCGGGCGGTGCGCAGCACCGGCTGGCGAAACCCGAGCCACTGCGCGTCGTGGGTCTCGTAGGAGTGGAGGTCGTGGCGCTCGGCGCCGTTGCCCATCGGCAGAATGTAGTCGGCGAAGTAGGCGGTCTCGTTCCAGGTGGGCGTCAGCGCCACGTGCAGCCCGACCTTCTCCTCGTCGCTGAGCATCTCGATCCACGAGAAGCCGTCGGGGTTGGTCCACACCGGGTTGTAGACGCGAGTGAAGTAGACGTCCAGCCGCCCGCGGCCCTCGCGTACGAGGTGGGGGAGCAGGAACGAGAGCTCGTACATCGACAGCGGGTACTCGATCGGCCAGTTGAGATCGTTCCAGGTCTCGGGGTGGCGCGGCAGGCGGATCGGCCGGGGCACGAACTTGTTCCAGGCGTTGGGGTAGGTGCTGCCCGGCGTCGCGATGGCCCCCAGCAGAGCGCTGAGCATGAACATCGTTCGCGTCACCTGCCAGCCGCCCTCGTTGCTGGCCGAAGCGCTGCGCCAGTTGTGCGTGGAGAGGCGCGTTCCCGCGGTCGACACCGTTTCCGCCACCTGCCGCAGCACATCCGCGTCGATGCCCGACTCGGCGGCGGCGAACTCGAAGGTGTAGCTCTCGTACTCGGCCTCGAGCATCCGCTCGAAGCTGTCGAAGGAGACCTCGAGCCCGGGGTGGACGCGGCGCAGGTACTCCTCCCAGTTCCACCACCGGCGCACGAACTCGCGGTTGTAGAGACGCTCGCGGATCAGGTAGCTGGCGATCGCCAGCTGAATCGCCGCTTCCGATCCGGGCCGGGGAGCCAGCCAGAAGTCGGCATGGGTCGCCGTGTTCGACAGGCGGGTGTCGAGCACGATCAGCTTGGCGCCGCGCTGCTTCGCCTCGATGATCCGCTGGGCGTGGGGATTGAAGTAGTGCCCGGTCTCGAGGTGCGAGCTGACCAGGAAGATGACCTCGGCGCGTGCGTGATCCGGGCTCGGGCGGTCGATGCCGCACCAGAGCTCGTAGCCGGCGCGGGCACCGGCCGAGCAGACGTTGGTATGGGAGTTGTGACCGTCGACCCCCCAGGCGGCCATGATCCGCTCGGTGAAACCGTCTTCGCCCGGCCGGCCGACGTGATACATGATCTCGTTGTGGCGACCCTCGCGCATGGCGGTGCGGATGCGATCGGCAATGTCGTCGAGCGCCTCCTCCCAGCCGACCCTCGCCCACTTGCCCTCGCCGCGGC
This sequence comes from Acidobacteriota bacterium, assembly GCA_024638355.1. Classification (GTDB taxonomy): domain Bacteria; phylum Acidobacteriota; class Thermoanaerobaculia; order Multivoradales; family JAHEKO01; genus JAHEKO01. The sequence continues at coordinate 2,232 of JAHEKO010000143.1, read as the reverse complement.
CGCCGACCCGCTTGAGCGGCTCGAGGATGCGATCGGGATCGGTGACCTGGTTGAGTGTCGCCGGCCCCTTGGCGCAGTTCCGGCCCCGGGAGCCCGGGTGCTCGGGATTGCCCTCGAACTTGCGTAGCTCGAGCGTCTCCTTGTCGACGTAGGCCAGCAGGCCGCACGCCGACTCGCAGTTGAAGCAGGTCGTGGGCACCAGCATGTAGCGCTTCTCGACCCTCTTCGGCCAGGCCTTCGAGTCGAGCTCGACCCAGTCGTCCCAGCGCTCCTTGGGCGGGAACGAGGCGAGATGGATCCGGCTCGGCCCGGGGTAGAAGGTCTCGCCGCGCGCCTCGGTCTCGGCGCGGGCGGCGCTGAGTCGCTCGTTCAGTTTGCGGGTGTCGGTCATAGCATCTGTCGGATCGGCATCAGGCCAGGGGGACCGCCTGTCCCGCCTGCACGTAGGCGTGCTCGAAGGCGAGTAGGCCTGCCAGGGCGGCGATCGCCATGGCGCTCGAGGGATAGAAGAAGCCGAGGATGGCAACGGCGGTCAGGAGGATGCCGGTCCAGAACCACTTGCGGTAGCGGCCCGCGGTCATCTCCCTGGCCGCCAGGCGAGCGTGGGCTGTGCCGTGGGTCACCGTCAGCTCGCCGGCGATCAGCAGCAGGTGGACCACGCCGAGCGCGCTCAGGAGGGGGAACAAGGCGAGCTGCTCGCCCGGCGCCACCCAGGCGATCACCGGAATCAACGCGGCGACCCCCGCCAGCAGACTCTGGACCGCCAGATGGGGGGCCAGGAGTGGGCTCTGCCAGAGGTCCCGCGCCTTCGCCTGGGCGAACAGATACGCGGTGTAGACGGCGGTCAGCAGGGCCAGCACCGCACCGGTCGGAATCAGGTAGGGCAGCGCGAGGGCCGACCAGCCGGCGAAGAACGCCAGCACGTGCGCGGTGAGCACCGCGCCGTAGGCGCCGATGATGAACGCTCCGCGCACGAGCCAGCTTCGCCACTGCGGCCGCGTGAAGATCATGTAGAACCGCTCGGGGTGCTTGAGATCGGAGATCAGCAGCACTCCGGTGATCGCGAGGAAGGCGAGAGCGATCACCGGCGCGATCCACTCGATCACCGCCGGGCTCCAGAGCAGCGCGGCCACCAGGTACACCCCCGAAGCGATCCCCTTGGTCAGGGTGTAGAGGCTGACCCGCCAATCCCACGGCGCCCGATGCGGAACGTCGTAGGCGAGCACGGCGGCCGCCGAGCTGTTGGGCCGCTCCGGATGGCCGGAGACCACATGCTGGCCTCCCGTCGACTGCTGGCTCCACATGAAGATGTCGCCCGCCGGCCGGCGCGCGGCGAGCGGATCGAGAGTCGCTTGATGCGCTCCGCGGTAGAAGAGCTTCGGCCGGGTCTCCTTCTCGGGGCGGCGCACGGCGACCGGCTCGCGGTTGACCATCTCGGCCACCCGCGTGGTCGGGTCGTTGACGTCGCCGATCAGAATCGCTTCGGTCGGGCAGACCACCACGCACGCCGGCTCGAGACCGCCGTCGATGCGGTGCGCGCAAAAGTTGCATTTCTCGGCCGAGAGGTCCTCGGGGTTGATGAAGATGGCGTCGTAGGGGCAGGCGGCGATACACGCCTTGCAGCCGATGCAGATCGACTTGTCGAAGTCGACGATGCCGTCGTCACGGCGGTACATCGCGGCGGTCGGGCAGGCCTCGACGCACGGCGGTTCCGCGCACTGGTTGCAGCGCGTGACCTGGAAGGTGCGTCGGGCCTGCGGGAAGACCCCGACGTCGACGTACTTGACGTACGTTCGGTTGACCGAGAGTGGAACCTCGTTCTCCGACTTGCACGCCGTCGAGCAGGCGTGGCAGCCGATACAGCTCTCGTGGTCGATGACTTTCGCCCACTGGGGCTGCGGTTCGCCGCTCGACGGAGTGATCACCGGGCGCGAGGCTACCAGACCGGCCGAGCTAGAAGCCCCAGGAATACCCGACCTCCAGATCCCACTGATTCATCTTCAGCTCGATCGTCTGGCGGCCCGGCGCCTCCAGCGGGTTGGGGCCGGCGATGCTGTTCGTCGGAGCGTGCATCAACGAGAAGTTGAGCTCTCCCCTGGCCAGCGCGCGGCTGAAGCCGAACGTGTAGTGCTCCTCCATGACTCCCGGCGCGAGGATGTTGAACAGCATCTCGGTCTCCGGAATCGGCTGGTCGCCGGTGGAGAAGCCGAGCCGCCAGGTCCACGGTCCGCC
>JAHEKO010000142.1 GCA_024638355.1 Acidobacteriota bacterium | reverse complement strand
TCTCGCCGCGATCCTGGTGCTCACGCTACCGGCGGCGGCGCAGGATGAGAGCGTCGACGAGGAGCCGACCGTCGCCGAGGAGGGCGTCGAGGAAGCGGCCGCGGAGAGCGCCGAGGCGGGCGCGGCGGCCGAGACGCTGGAGGAGGGCGAGCCGGACGCCGAGGACGATGCGGCCGACGCCGACGACGAGGACTCCGATTCCGACTCGGATGCCGACAAGCCGGGTCTGCTGATCTTCGTCACGGACGCGGAGAGCTTCGTCTACGTCGACGGCCTGCTGGCGGGAGAGGTGGTGCCGGGCGAGTCGCTCGAGTACCCGGTCGATCTCGGCGAGCTGGCGGTTCGCGCGATCTCGACCGAGTTCCCCGCCGCGATCTGGGACAAGGTTGTGGACCTCGAGGAGGCCGGCAGCTTGTCGGTGCGGATCCGGATGAAGAGGGCGATCGGCAAATTCCAGCGCGAGGAGCGCAAGGGCGGTATCTACCGCGATCCGAAGCACCTGCTGATGTGGCCCAAGCGAGACAGCGGCATCGACCTGGACCTGCGGGAAGCCTACGCCTACTGCCGCGACCTGAAGACCGGCGGCTTCGAAAACTGGCGCCTGCCGCTTCTCGACGAGCTCGAGTCGTTGCAGGCGATCTGGGAGACCGGCTCCTACAAGATAGTCGGGGGGATCCTCCTCTCGGAGTGCTGTGTCTGGAGCTCGGAGTACGACGGCTCGGAGCGCGCCTGGACGTTCAACTACCGGTTCCGCAAGGCGTTTGAGACCAACGCCGGCTACGAGCTCGGCCTGCGTGCCCTCTGCGTTCGGGAATGGGACCCGGAGGCCGAGGCGAAGGCCGGGGCCGACTCCGAAAGGGACTCCGCAGCGGATCCCGCCGACGACGGCTGAGACCGCGCGAAGTCGGTGAGAAGGTCAGGCTAGTCTTGCCCGGTGGGCGCGGCCGTTGCGGCTCGCGCGATCAGCCGGCGGGCGTAGGCGGCGGGCACGCCCAGGTTCGAGCCGCCGAACTCGGGCAGGATCGCCGAGTTGACGGCGACCACCTTGCCTTCGGTATCGATCACCGGCCCGCCGCTGCCGCCCCGGGTGGTCTCGGCGTCGTAGACCACCGCGGCGTCGGTGACCTGGCCGACGATGCCGCGGGTGGCGAGCGGCGCGATGTACCCGCCCGCCGCCAGCCGCTCGGCCAACTGCCAGAAGTCGATCGGTTGGCCGCCGATCAGCTCCTTCACGAAGCGCTCGTCGGCGCGGGCGAGGAGCGCGCGCACGCCGGCGGGATAGCCCAGCACGAAGACTTCGGCTCCCGGCTTCGGGCTGCCCTCGGCGAGCGGCAGGTGCCGCACCGCGCCGGGCTCCAGCGTGCAGCGCAGCACCGCAACGTCGGCGCGCTCGCTGGCGAGGACGAGCTCGACGTCCACCGGCTCCGCGCGCCCGGGCAGATAGGCGAGAAGGCGGCGCATTCGCGGCTCGATGCCCTGCGCTCGCATGGCGGCGGTCGCGCCGTCGTACTCCCACGGCGTCGCGACGTGCTTGTTGGTCAGCAGCAGCCCGTCGGCGGTGGCGACGAATCCGGTGCCGGTGAAAAGCGCCTCGACCGGCGGCCCCTCTCCGGTGACGCCGACCACGGGCTCGCCGCTCGGATGCAGCCGAGGCGAGCCGTCTCGGCCGAGCTGCAGGCGTAGGTCGAGCCCGCTGGAGAGCTCGACGTAGCCGTACGCTCCCTGGAGAAAGACGACCGAGCCCGAGGCGGCGCCGATGACGCGCGCGGCGGCTTCCGAACGGCCCTCGAGCGCCTCGATCCGGCCGGAGAACTCCGCCTCGACAAGCGCCAGATCCTCGGGGCTGAGGGCGTTGTCTCGATCCCGGTTCAGCAGCTCGGCGAGTCCGGTCACCTGCGTCGCCAGGCGCTCTTCGAGCTCGCGCTCGCGGCGGATCTGGGAGACGAGGAGCACGGCGAGAACGGCGATCGACAGTAGCACCAGGGCGCGGAAGCGCAGTGACGTCTGCGTGGCGAGCTCGCGCGGCACGCCGGTGACGAAGGCCGCGGTACGGCTCAGCAGTGAGCCGTCGAGGTTGGCGACCGTGACAACGCAATCGCTGAAGGCCTCGGCGGGCGACTTGTAGGCCTTCGACTCGCCGGGGTAGTAGCGCAGGCGAAGCACCGGACCGGCCTGGCCGATCTCGATGATGTCGCCCGGCCGCAGGAGGGTGCGCTCGACGCGCTCGCCGTTGACCCAGACCCCCTGCGGCGCCAGCGCCTCCAGCTCGTAGCCTTCGGGGCGGCGGTGGAGGGTGGCGTGATGGCCGGCGACCTGAGGCTCCTCGGTCGGCAGCTGGATCTCGGAGCCGGCCTCCGTGCCGATGCGCAGGGTGTCGCCGCGCAGGGGCTCGAAGGCGCCGCGCCGCATGCCCGAGAGATGGAAGATCACGAACCTGCCGTCCGCGGGGCGAGTCGTCTTCGCGGCCGGTTGGTTCATCAGTTTCGTGCGCGTTCCGAGGGCAACGCACCCAGGCTGTGGGTGGCGTCGGCGAAGGGTTCGTTACATCACGCTATCGCGTGCCCAACCGGTCGCGCTCGATCTCGGCCGCGCTCCGCCCCAGCAGCTCGACGTCCTTGTCGCCGGCGACCAGCAGGGGCACCAGGGCGCGGTCCCAGACGTCTCTCACCCGCTTCACCAGAACGATCTCGAGCTCGTCTCGAACGCCCTGGGGGATGCGGTCGAGGTCCTTGCGGTTGCCGATCGGCAACAGCACCGTGCGGATGCGGGCGCGGTGAGCGGCCAGCACCTTCTCCTTGATGCCGCCCACTGAGAGCAGCTTGCCGCGCAGGGTGACCTCGCCGCTCATCGCCACGTCGTGGCGGACCGGACGACTCGACAGTAGCGATGCCAGGCAGGTGGCGGCGGCGATGCCCGCCGACGGCCCGTCCTTCGGGATGGCGCCGGCTGGGAAGTGGATGTGCACGTCGCTCTCGCGGAAGAGCTTGGGGTCGATCTCGAGGTCGCGCGCGTGGGAGCGCACGAACGAGTAGGCGGTGCGCACGGATTCGACCATGACCTCGCCCAGGTGGCCGGTCACCTCGATCTTGCCGGTGCCCTCCATCCGGCTGGCTTCGATGAACAGGATGGCGCCGCCCTCTCCGGTCCAGGCCAGTCCGGTGGCCACGCCGACTTCGGGGCTGCGTCCGGCGAACTCCTGTTGATAGCGCGGCGGTCCGAGGAGCTCCGGCACCTGCTTCACGCGCATGGTCTCGGTCTTGAAGTCCTCTTTCGGGTGGGTCGCGCGCCGGCGCGCGACCTTGCGGCAGATCGCCGCCAGGCGCCGCTCGAGCTGCCGCAGGCCCGCTTCGGCGGTGTAGTTGCGGATGATGGACTCGAGCGCTCGCTTCGTGAAGCGCACGGCCTTGGCGTCGAGCCCGTGCTCCTCGAGCAGCTTGGGGCGCATGAAGCGGCGGGCGATCTCGATCTTCTCCTCGTCCGTGTAGCCGCTCAGGGTGAGGACCTCGAGCCGGTCGAGCAGCGGCGGCGGAATCGAGTCGAGCACGTTCGCGGTGGCGATGAAGAGCGTCTCGGAGAGATCGAAGGGCACGCCGAGGTAGCGATCGAGATAGGTCTCGTTCTGCTCCGGGTCGAGCACCTCGAGCAAGGCCGACGCCGGGTCGCCCTGGGCGCTCTTCGACATCTTGTCGATCTCGTCGAGCAGCAGGAGCGGATTGCGGCTGCCCACCTGGTCGTAGGCCGCGATCACCTTGCCCGGCATCGAGCCGAGGTAGGTCTTGCGGTGGCCGCGGATCTCGCTTTCGTCGGAGATTCCGCCCAGGCTGATGCGGGCCGACTTGCGACCGAACGCCTTGGCGATCGAGCGGGCGAGGGTCGTCTTGCCGGTTCCGGGCGGCCCCACCAGGCAGAGGATCGGCCCGCTCACGTGGCCCTTCAGCTTGATCACCGAGATGTACTCGAGCAGCCGCTCCTTGACCTCTTCGAGGCCGTGATGACGACGCGAGAGCAGCCGCTCGACCTTGCGCAGGTCGAGGCTGTCGCGCGTTCGCTCCCACCACGGCAGGCGAAAGACGGTGTCGAGATACTTGCTCTGCGCCGGGTACTCCGGCGACTGCGGCGACATCACCGCCAGGGCGTCGCACTCGCGCTCGAGGATCGCCTTCGACTCGTCGTCGAGGGGCAGATCCTGGATCATCGCCCGGAACTCCTCGGCCTCGCTGCGCGGCACGTGGCTGTCGCCGAGCTGGATCTGGACGGTGCGCAGCTGCTCGCGCAGGAGGTACTCGCGCTTCTTGTCGTCGATGCGCCGCTGAACCAGCTGCTGGACCTCCTGGTCGACGACCTTGCGCTCCGACTCTTCCTCCATCAAGTCGAGCAGGTAGCGCAGCCGCTCGATCGGATCGACGGTCTCGATCAGCCGGCGCTGCACCTCCAGCGGCGCCTCGAGCAGCGACGCCAGGAGATCGGCGAAGAAGTCGGGACCGGAGGCCGAGTTGGCTCGCAAGATCTCGACCGATTCGACCCGGTAGCGCTCGTCGGCGGCCGCCAGGTCGGAATAGGTCTCGATCGCCTTGGCCATCAGGCCGTCGTCGTCGAGCCGCCGGCCCGACTCGGCCGGCGCCAGCGCGCGCACCCGGCTGATCATGTAGGGCTCGGACTCTTCGATTCCGAGCAGCTCGATACGGCAGAGGCCGCGGCACAGGATCTGGTGGCGCGCAGCGTCCAGCTTGAGCGTCTGGACGATCCGCGCGGCCACGCCGACCGGTCGCAGGTCGTCGGCGGTGATCTCGTCGCCGGTCAGCTCGTCGGGGTAGAAGAGCGCGACAGTCTCGTGCTCGCCGGCGAGCGATTCGATGATCTTGCGACTCGCCCTGCCCGACAGCTTGAGCGCCGCCACCCCCGACGGAAAGACCACCGTGTTGACGAGTGGCAGGAGGGGGAGGCGATCGGGTAGGGCGACGGTCAGGATCGAGTCTCCAGAATCTCGGAAGATTCTGTCACAGGCGTTGGGCCCGACCTCCGCGGCGTCAGCCGGCCTTGCGTAGGGTGAAGCCTCCGCCGACGCGCTCGGCCGCGGGCGGTGCCGCCGGCCGCTCTCCGACGAGCGCCAGCCGGCGCCCGTCGCGGCTGACGTCGAGACGGGTGATTCCCGCGATGCCCCGGTCGGACAGCTCGGCGACCTGCCGCCAGCCGGGCGAGCCGTCGTTGGGCGAGCAGGTGAAGAGTGCGGCGCCGTCGGCCATCACGATCCGACCGTCGGGAAGCCAGGCGAAATCCTCGCCGCCGCCTCGCGTGGCGATCAGGGCGCGGCGCTCGCCGCTGTCGAGCTCGTAGGCTTCGATCCGCCAGTCGCCGTCGGATAGCTTGTGGACGAAGCTCACCGCCGAGCCGTCGGGAGTGAGATGGATCGAGCGGCCGATGCTCGAGGCGACGATGCGGCGGGCCTCGAGATCCGCATCCACGATCTCGAGCGTCGGCGGCGAGCCGAGGACGAAGAGAGCGAGCCGGTGGTCGTCGATCCAGGCGTGGTAGCCGACCGGTTGCAGCGCCTCGAGCACCAGCATCGGCTCGCGGCCGGCGAGATCGAAGCTCCACAGTCGTTGGGTGCCGTCGTCCTCGACGCGAACGGTGGAGAAGCCGTCGTCCGACGGTAGGGGGGTCGGCGAGTACTCGCTCTCGGCGGTCTCGGTCACCCGAGCTCGGCGGCCCGAGGCGGGCTCGTAGCGATAGACGTCCGCCTGGCCGTCGCGGATCGAGGTGTAGAGCAGGGCGGAGCCGTCGGGCAGGAAGCGGGGCTGGTTGTCGTAGCCGTCGCGATCGGTGATGTTGATCGGCTCTCCCAGCCGCCAGGCGGCGCCGTCCGCCTCCAGCTCCATCAGGTAGATGTCGGTCGACGGCGGCGCCGGTGGCGGCTCGGCGGAGTAGCTGCCGGTCATCTCGCCGCCCTCCGGCGACAGCCGGCCGACGAACTCCGGCGCGCCGGGCAGGCCGGGGGCCGAGAAGCGAACCTCGTCCGCGCTCACCGCCAACGCTTCGAGCGGCAGGGGCTCGAGCTGGACCGACGGAGCGGTGAGCGTACCGAACCAAACGCCGTCGGCGGCGCGCTTGAGCTCGACCGTGAGATCGATCGGCGTGCCGTCGGCGGCCTCCATCGAGCCGCTCCAGCGGCCCGCCGGTGCAGCCTGCTGGCCGGCAGCCGCCATGGGCAGCAGGAGAAGGACGCACCCTACGACGGCCGAGCGATTCATTCCTCCGCCTCCTCCGGGGCCAGCCGGGCTCTGAAAGGAAGCCAGTGCCCCTGCGTTCGCACCTCGACCTCGGATCCGGCGGGCACCTGCCAGCCGCCCAGCTTCTTCCAGCCGACCTCGAGCGTCTGGAAGGCGCCGAGCTCCGGCTCGACGTAGGTGCGCGACTCGCCCGAAGGCGCCAGGATCTCGACCCGCACCTCGGTCAGCGGCTGATTCGTGGTGTTCGCGATGCGGACGATCTTGCCCGCGCCGAGCAGCGAGTCGCGGACGCTGAGCTCGACCGGAGGCGCCTCGAGGCGGGTGCAGCCGGCGGCCCCGACGATCAGGGCGAGCGCCGCGACGAAGCGCGGGGCCGCGCCGCCGGTCCGCGTCAAGATGCCTGCCGCTCGGCGATGAACCGGTCGACCTGCTCCTCGAGCACCGGCAGCGGCACCGAGCCGTTGAGCAGAACTGCGTCGTGAAACTCGCGCACGTCGAAGCGGGTGCCGAGCTCGCTCTCGGCACGCCGACGCAGCTCCTTGATCTTCAGCTCGCCGAGCTTGTACGACAGCGCCTGGGCCGGCCATGAGATGTAGCGGTCGGTCTCGGTCTCGACCTCGTGGAGCGCCAGCGCGGTGTTGGAAGCGAGATAGTCGCGGACCTGTTCGCGCGTCCACCCCTTGGCGTGGACTCCGGTGTCGACGACCAGGCGGCAGGCACGCCACATCTCGTAGGTGAGCCGCCCGAAGTCGCTGTAGGGATCGGTGTAGAACCCGGCCTCGAGGCCGAGCCATTCGGAGTAGAGCCCCCAGCCCTCGCCAAAGGCCGAAATGTACGAATAGCGGCGGAAGTTGGGCAGCCCCTCCTGCTCCTGCGAGAGGGCGCTCTGGAGGTGGTGCCCGGGTACGGCCTCGTGCAGCGAGAGCGCTTCGAGGGTGTAGAGCGTGCGGCTCTCCAGGGCGTAGGTGTTGACCCAGTAGTAGCCGGGCTGGGTGCCGCCGATGGGCGCTCCCACGTAGCGACCGGCCGTGTACTTCGGGGCGATCGCCGCGGGCACCGGCGCCACGCCGTAGGGCAGCCGTGGCAGCGTCTTGAACAGGGAGGGAAGCTTCGCGTCCATTCGCTTGGCGATGTAGGCGGCCTCCTTGAGGAGCTCTTCGGCGGACTCGGGGTAGAAGCGCGGGTCGGTGCGCAGGAACTCGAGAAACTCGGCGAATCCGCCCTCGAACCCGACCTCGTCGATGATCGCCATCATCTCGGCGCGGATGCGCGCCACCTCCGCGAGGCCGATCTGATGGATCTCGTCGGGTGGCAGGTCGAGCGTCGTGTAGCGGCGGATCTGCGACTGATAGAAGGCCTCGCCGTTCGGCAGGTCGGCGGCGCCCAGGGTGTCGCGCGCCGCTGGAATGTAGTCGTCCACCATGAAGTCGTAGAACGCCTGGTAGCCGGGCACCGCTCCGTCCAGGATCGCTTCTCTACCCGCCGCGCGCAGGCGCTCGTGATCGGCTGCCGGCACCGAGCTCGGGAAGCTCCCGAACGGCTTCCAGAAGCTGCTCGCCGCGGCGTCCTCGACGATGTGCGCCGAGATCGTGTCTTCGATCCCCGCGAGGACGACGCGCGGCAGGACCATGCCGCTCTCGATCCCCTTGCGCATCAGAGCGATGTGCTGCTCGGCGTAGGGCTTGAAAGCGGCGACGCGCGCGATGTAGTTCTCGTAGTCCCGCGCGCTCCGCAGCGGCACGCGAGAGGCGAGCCGGGAAAACCCCGAGTGAAACCCCGAGTCGGCGTTGATCGGGATCAGGTGGCCGCCGAACTCGAAGTCCTCGATTGCGAGAACGAGCTGGCGCTCGAACATGTCGAAGTTGATCCGATCGGCGCGACCGAGCCTGCTCCTATCGATGGCGCGGAGCTCGGTCAGAAACGCCCGCCGCTTCTCGGCACGGCGCTCGTGCGCCGCCAGCGAGGCGTCCGGCAGGCGATCGTTCCATTCGTGGCGACCGACGTTGGTCGCCATCAGCGGATTCTCGTGCAGCCGCCATTCCCACTCTTCGTCGAACAGGCGGTGTAGACGAGTGGCCTCGTCGCTCGCGGCGAGCGGCACCGCGCAGAGCGCCGCCAGGGTCAGAACCCAAAGGGTCGTCGATCGCTTCATGAAGATGTCTCCATTGGAATCGTCGATTGAATCGTCTCGTTCCTGTCGCCGCCGATCGCCGGTTGCCGCGGCCGCGTCAGGGCTCGAGAAAGCGGCGGGCGAACTCCACGAAGGCGTATACGTCGGCGAAGTTCGAAACCATGCCGACCGAGACGCGCACGGCTCCCGTGCTCTTGCCGTCGATGCAGCGGCGGAACGCGTCGTAGGTCATCCGGTCGGTCGAGCTGTTGCTGAAGCAGGTGACGAGCT
>JAHEKO010000644.1 GCA_024638355.1 Acidobacteriota bacterium | reverse complement strand
CTGCGCGAGGCGCGGCAGAAGGACCTGCTCGGGCAGGGGCTGACGAGCCAGGAGGACTACGACCTCGCCTTCAGCCAGCTGAACGTGCTCGAGGCGGAGCTGCGGCTCGCCGAGGCCGAGCTGGAGAAGACGGTCCTCGAGGCGCCGTTCTCGGGGATCGTCGGCCTGCGCGACGTGAGCCGCGGGGCGCGGGTGTCGCCCGAGACCCGGATCGCGACGCTTCAGAAGCTCGATCCGGTCAAGATCGAGTTCACCATTCCCGAGAGCTACGCCACGCGCATGGGAGTCGGCGAGCGGGTGCGCTTCCGGGTGCGTGGAGCGGACCAGGACTACGAGGGGACGGTCTACGCCATCGAGCCGGCGGTCGATCCCGAGACCCGCTCGCTGCGGGCGCGGGCGCGCTGCGCCAACCCTGAAGGGCGCCTGCTGCCGGGCGCCTTCGCCGACGTCGAGGTCGCGGTGCGCGAGATCGAGGACGCTTTGACGGTACCGGCCCTCGCGGTCATTCCCGAGCTCGGCAGCAAGAAGGTCTTCGTGCTCGAGGACGGGCGGGCGGCGCCCCGCCTGGTGGTCACCGGCGTGCGGACCGAGGACGAGGTCCAGATCGTCAGCGGCCTCGAGCCCGGAGACGAGGTGATCGTGAGCGCCATCCAGCAGCTGGCGGCCGGCCGGGAAGTCATCCCGAGAGAGGTGTCGTGAGCCTCTACGGCCTCAGCATCCGCCGCCCGGTGCTGGCGATCGTGATGTCGCTGGCGATCGTGCTCTTCGGCCTGATCGGCTTCCGCAGCCTCGGCGTACGCGAGTTCCCGTCGGTCGACGCGCCGCTGATCACGGTGGTCACCAACTACCGGGGCGCCGCCGCCGACGTCATCGAGTCGCAGATCACCGAGCCGCTCGAGGAGTCGATCAACGGCATCGACGGCATCCGCACGCTGACCTCGGTGAGCCGTGAGGGGCGGAGCACGATCCAGGTCGAGTTCGGGCTGGGCGAGGATCTGGAGCGGGCCGCCAACGACGTGCGCGATCGCGTCTCTCGCGCCCAGCGCACCCTGCCGCCCGACGTCGACCCGCCGTCGATCTCCAAGGCCGACGCCGACGGCAGGCCGGTGCTGGCGCTGGCCATCGGCAGCGACGAGCGCAACCTGATGGAGCTGACCCGCTTCGCCGACGACGTCTTCGTCGAGCGGCTGCAGACCATTCCCGGAGTGAGCCGGGTCGACATCTGGGGCGGCAAGACGCAGGCGATGCGCATCTGGCTCGAGCCGCAGAAGCTCGCGTCGTACCGGCTGCTGCCCTCCGACGTGCGGGCGGCGATTCGACGCGAGAACGTGGAGCTGCCGGCCGGCCGCATCGAGGGCCGCGACGTCGAGCTGACGGTGCGCACGATGAGCCGGCTCTCGACGCCGGAGGAGTTCGAGAACCTGATTCTCAAGGAGGACGCCGGCGGGGTGGTGCGGCTGCGCGACGTCGGCCGCGCCGAGCTCGGCCCGCAGAACCAGCGGACCATCCTGCGCCGCGGCGGGGTGCCGATGGTGGCGCTCGCGGTGCGGCCGCAGCCGGGCTCGAACTACGTGGAGATCGTCGACGAGGTGCGGCGCCGGGTGTCGATGATCGAGCGCAACCTGGCGCCCGACATCGAGCTGAGCTACGCCTTCGACAGCTCGCGCTACATCCGGCGCTCGATCGCCGAGGTGCAGCAGACGATCTTCCTCGCGCTCGGGCTGGTGGTGCTGGTCATCTTCCTCTTCCTCCGCGACTGGCGCACCACGTTGATTCCGGCGGTGGTCATCCCGGTGTCGCTGATCGGCGCCTTCTTCGTCATGTACCTGAGCGGCTTCTCGATCAACGTGCTGACGCTTCTGGCGCTGGTGCTCGCCATCGGCCTGGTGGTGGACGACGCGATCGTCGTGCTGGAGAACGTCTACTCCAAGATCGAAGCTGGCCTCGACCCGGTGCAGGCCGGCCTGGAGGGCACGCGCGAGATCTTCTTCGCCGTGATCGCCACGACCGCGGCGCTGGTGGCCGTGCTGCTGCCTATCTTCTTTCTCGGCGGACTGACCGGGCGTCTCTTCCGCGAGTTCGGCGCCACCCTGGCGGGCGCGGTGGTCATCTCGTCGTTCATCGCGCTGACCCTGACCTCGATGCTCACCTCGCGGCTGCTCAAGAAGCGCGAGCGCCACAGCTGGCTCTACCGGCGGACCGAGCCGTTCTTCGACTGGCTCATCTCCGGCTACGGCCG
>JAHEKO010000141.1:1886-8636 GCA_024638355.1 Acidobacteriota bacterium | reverse complement strand
TCTTCTTCCAGGAGCTGCGGAGCGGCGGGCGCGGGATCAACAACCTCTTCGCCCGCCAGCAGCGGGCGGCTCGCGAGATCGAGGAGTGGGTGGTGAGCGGGCTCGACCCGGCCGACGTGGTCGCGGTGGTCTCGTACGGCTACAAGCTCAAGGTGCACCAGGACTTCACCCGCGATCGGCAGGCGCTGCTCGAGGCGATCGCCGCGGCGGCAAAGGGGGTCGATCCCGAGTCGAGCTGGCCGTCGCGCCAGCGGCCCGAGGCGGAGATCGGACCGCTGCTCGAGGCCCTCCCGGAGGGCAAGAAGCTGAGCAAGCAGACCAAGAACGTCTACCAGGGGCTCCAGGTGCTGGCGCGGGCCGCCGCCTCCGTGCCGGGCCGCAAGAACCTGGTGTTCGTGGGCGTCGGTTTCGACGCCCCCCGCAGCACCGAGTACCGGCGGATGTACCCGACCGTCAAGGCGCTCAACGACGCCAACGTCGCCGCCTACACCATCGACCTGGTGCCGACGAACACCGATCACTCGTCGCGGGCGTCGCTGAACCATCTCGCGATGGCCACCGGCGGCGACTTCTTCTTCACCTTCATCCGCTTCGGCTCGCCGCTGGCCCGCATCGCCAAGACCACCAGCGGCTACTACCTGATCGCCTACCGGAGCGAGCACCCGGCCGGCAAGTCGGGCTTCCAGAGGGTCAAGGTGGGGGTGGCCAACCCCGAGTTCCGGGTGCGGTCGCGAAGCGGCTACTCTTACGGCGGCTAGGCGCTTTCGAAGGCGGCGAGCGCGGCGGCGGCGACCCGGTCGCCCCACTCGGGCACGAAGTGGCCGGCCTCGTCGATCTTCATCGGCTCCGGGCAGCCACGGATCGAGCGCCGGAGGAGGCGCATGGCGGGCGGGCCGAGGACCGGGTCCTTCATGCCGACGGCCATGAACACCGGCCCGGCCCACTGGTCGCGTAGGAAGTCGCGCGCGCGCCGCGACAGCGCGGCGCCGTCGGCATCGACGTCTTCGGGAACCAGATTCGGGAAGCGCCGTACGCCTCCCTTGTGGCGGGCATCGGGAAAGGGAGCGTCGTACGCGGCGCTCTCGGCGGGTGTGAGGCTCGGGCAGGCGCGCGCCATGAGCTTGCCGACCTCCATGTCGGGGTGGGCATTCACCCAGGCCCGCCACTCGAGGAACCCCTTGCCCAGCCGCATCTCGCCGGTGCCGATCCCGGTGTTCATGATCACCAGCCGCTCGATGCGCTCCGGCATCTCCATCGGCAGGGTGAGCCCGAGAAGGCCGCCCCAGTCGTGCACCACCAGGGTGAGCCGCTCGAGATCGAGGCGCTCGATGAAGGCGATCAGCGAGCCGCGGTGGAAGTCGAAGGTGTAGGCCGCGTCGTCGACCGGCTTGTCCGAGCGGCCGAAGCCGAAGAGGTCGGGCGCCACGACGCGGCCGGCGGCGGCCAGTGGCGGGATCATCTTGCGGTAGAGGAACGACCAGGTGGGCTGGCCGTGGAGGCAGAGAAAGGTGACGTCGCCTTGGCCCTCGTCGACGAAGTGCACGCGTAGCCCTTCGTAGCCTGGGAGGTCATCCAGATAGGACGGGGCGAAGGGGAAGGCGGGCAGCTCCTCGAACCGCTCGTCCGGTGTCCTGAGTGCCTCGATCGTCATCTCCACCTCCCCGGCATCAGCCGGCGCCGCCGCCACCCCCGCCGCCTCCGCCTCCGCCGCCTCCGCTCGCGCCTCCGCTCGAGCCGGTGGCCGAGCTGAACGAGGACGACACGGAGCTGGCCATGGCCGAGATCCCCTGGCTCATCTGACCGAGATCGGCCGCCGCCGAACGGCCGTGGAGCGGCGCGTACCAGACCGGCGATCGCTGCCCCTCCGGCGCCAGCCGCTCGAGCGCCGGCAGGGCCTTCTTGTGCATGCCGAGGGCGACGGCGTAGACCAGATAGCGCTCCCAATCGCCCGAGGTGAGCGACGGCGGGCCGAGCATCTTGGAGAGCGAGCTCAGGTGCTTGCGGAAGCCCTTCCAGTGCAGGTATTCGCGCTTGCCCTCCGGAGAGAGCCGGCGCAGGGCGACGCTGAGCGCCGCCTGGAGGAAGCCCAGGAGGATCGCCGGCACGCCCGCCTCCGAGCGGTTCCAGATGCAGATCCCGATGCCGAGGAGGCTGATCCCCAGGCCGCAGAGGATGTTGAAGCGCAGCACCGCCGCCGGCGCCACCTCGCGCCAGCCGAGGGCGTCGGCCCGCGCCTTGAGGGTCTTGCGCCAGGCGCTGACGAAGGTCAGCATTCGCGAGCGCTCCTTCCGTGCCGCCTTGCGGAAGTCCGACATGCGCAGCCCGCCCTCCGCATCGGCGAAGCCGTCGAGAAAAGAGAGGAGCTCGATCTCGAAGGGCCGAAGCTCCTCGCGGCTCCTGCCGGTTCCGCGAAAGGAGTAGTCGCGGCGGGTGAAGCTGCCGAAGAACGGCACCCGGTGCGTCTTCTCTTCCTCGGCGATCTCGAAGTGACCGCGCCGCGCGAGGTCGAGCAGGGTGCTGGTGAACATCGCGCCGACGTCGTGCCGGCGCAGGAGCCAGACCACGAGCGCCGGCGGCATGTCGTCGGGAATCTCGCCCGGAGCGCGCGTCAGGGCCGGCCGGTGCGGCCAGGCGTGGCGCCGGAAGATCAGTGCCCAGACGATCAGGCCGCCCAGACCGAGAAACATCGAGGTCTTGAGCAGAACCGGCTTGACTTCGTTGCGCCGCGCCTGGGCCGCGCGTTTCGCGTTGGCCTCCTCGGCCCACTCGGCCTCCTCGGCCAGGATCCGGTCGAGACGCGACTCGACACCCTCGAAGGAGACGTCGGGAAGGGCCGACTCGGGATAGACCACCCGCGCCTCCCAGAACGTCTTGGCCGGCAGCGGCGCGACGCTCAGGAAGGCCGAGCCGTCGCCCGGCACCGAGACGTAGCCGTGCAGCGGCCCGTGGGCCCACGCCCGCACCTCACGGCCGTCGACGCCCGCGATCGGGTGGAGGCGGACGCTGACCGCGGCGATCTGCCGATCCCACTCGGCGCCGACGAACTTGTAGTAGAGCTCGACCACGTCGGAGTAGCGCTTGACCACCCCGTCCACGGTGTAACCGAAGACGAAACTGCGGACCTCGTTGTAGGCGCTGTAGTGCCAGGTGATGGTGGTCTTGCGGCGGCCGGCGTCGACCGAGAAGCTCCCTCGCTCCTTGCCCCGCGCCTGCCGGTAGCCGCCGTACTCCTCGTCGGACACCGAGAAGTCCCGCAGGCTCTCGCCGCGCTCGGTCTTGATCTCGCGGAAGGCGTAGCTGAACGAGCCGCGGAAGGAGTAGGTGATCTCCTCCTCGACGCGCAGCGAGCCGTCGTTCTGGACCCAGGCCTCGATGTGCAGCCCGATGATCGAATACGACTTGTCGGCGGCGGCCGGGGCCGTCGCCAGACAGGCGCAGACAAGCGCCGCGGCCAGGGTGCGGAAGATCGACATGGTCGCCACTCGGTGGCGACCATTCTAGCGGCTGCCGCTGGCGGTTCGAATCGCTGTGAGAGAGTCGGGCCTCGTGATCCAGGACCCGCTCGCGCTGACGACGGTGATCGTCGCCATCACCGCGCTCTCGTTCTGGCTCGCCCGCAGGTTCGGCTGGGCGGCCAAGATGGGCGCGAGCCTGTTGGTCATCCTGTTCGGCGCGCTACTGGCCAATCTCGACCTGGTGCCGGTCACTTCGGGCGTCTACGGCCTGATCGGCGGCCCGATCACCTCGCTGGCGATCGTCTGGCTGCTCTTCGCCGTCGACCTGCACGATCTCAAGGTCGCCGGACCGCGGATGCTGGGCGCGTTCCTGATTGCCGTCGCCGCGACCGCGACCGGGGCGCTGACCGCGTTCACGCTGCTCGGGTCCTTCTTCCCCGAGGACGGCTGGCGGCTCGCGGGCGTCATGACCGGGACCTACTCCGGCGGCAGCCTCAACTTCGTCTCCGTCGGGCGCGCGGTCGGGCTCTCGGGCACTCTCTTCGCGGCGGCGACCGCCGCCGACAACCTGGTCACCGGCGTCTGGGTGGGGGCCACCCTGCTGCTGCCGGTCTGGCTCGGGCGCTTCTTCACCGCGCCGCCGAGCGCCGGGGGCGACGTCGATGGCGAGGAGATCGACTTCGCCGATCCGATGCACGCCTCGGTCGGCTTCCGGGTGCTCGACCTCCTGGCGCTCGCCGGTCTGGCGCTCGCCGTCGTCCTCGCGGCCGAGCGAGCGGCGGCGCTGACGCCGGCGGTGCCCTCGGTGATCTGGCTCACGACCTTCGCCCTGATCGTCGCGCAGGTTCCCAGGGTGCGCGCACTCCCGGGCGCTCTGCAGCTGGGCACCCTGGCGCTTCACCTCTTCTTCGCCGTCATCGGCATCGGCTCGCGAGTCGACCAGATCCTCGCGGTGGGCATCCAGGTCTTCTACTTCGCCGCGGTCGTCGTCGCGGTGCACGGCCTGCTGCTGTTCGTCGTCGCGCGCCTGGTGCGCTTCGATGTCGAGACCACCGCGATCGCCTCCCAGGCCGCCGTCGGCGGGCCGTCCACCGCCATCGCCCTCGCCGTCGCCCGCAAGCGCCCCGACCTGGCGCTGCCCGGCGCGATGGTTGGCCTTCTCGGCTACGCGCTGGGAACGTACGCCGGGATCGCGGTGGCGTTCCTGCTCGGGTGATCGGATCGCCCCCACCGGGGGCGCTCGCCGTGGCGACCGGACCCGTGCCGGGCGTCCCGATCTACAGCTGATCCCTCAGGTAGTCGATCGTCTCTTTGTCGTCCGAGAAGATGCGGGAGGTCGGAACGAAGAGATCGTCGTCCATCTTGAAATCGTTGTCGGCGCTCACCATCTCGAAGCTCTCGAGCTGGACGCGGATGGAGAGCTGGTCGGTGACGCCGCGCTTGACCACCAGGCGGTTACGCATCACCGAGTGAGGGAAGCGGCGCACGCGCCAGGCGGTGCGCAGGTAGAAGCTCGAGCGGTCGAGCTGCTCGAGGTCGGCGAAGTTGTCGGTGACGACGCTCACGATGCGCTGCCAGACCGCGTCCTCGTCGACCGAGCTGTCGCGCTGCCGGGTGAGCTTGGGGGTGATGGTGAGCCAGGTGTTGGCGACGTCCGACTCCTCGGTCTCGTCGAGCACGACGTTCTCCTCGAGGCGAACGTAGACCGTGCCCTTCTCGTCTTTGGTGACCTGGCGGTCCCAGAGCCCGAGGGCGCCTGCCTTCTCGGCGGTGACGGTAGCCACCTCGTGCTTCTTGAGCTTGAGCTCGACCTTGACCGGGGCGACGCCGACGAACTTGCCGTCGACGAACACGCGGCCGTTCTTGACCGGCGTGGTGTCGATCGAGAACTTCTTGGCGGCCACGGCCGGAGCCGTGACCGCCAAGACGAGGCAGAAGCTTGCAATACACCACCCTGTGTGCCTGCGGTCCATCGCTCCAACAGGGTATGGGCTGCCGGGCGATGTAGTCTGTTGAATGCGCCACTTTTGGAGAAAGGGGAGGGCCAGGACCCTCGTCTTTTCAGACCCCTCCGGTCTTGGAGAAAGGGGAGAGCCCTCTCCCTTTCGAACCCTTCCATGGCGGTGGAGTTGTGGATTCGGCACTCCTCCATGGCAGGTGAGGGCCTGTGGGTATGGGGTCAGGGGACGCCGTCCGGCCTCGTTCGGACGGGGGAGGGCCCCCCGAGCTACTGCACGATGACCGCCGGAATCTCCTTCTCGGCCACCAGCCGGTTGAACTCGGCGACCTCGGTGTTCTTGCACTCCTCGAGCTCGGCGAGGAGGGCATCGAGCTCGGCGCGCAGGTCGTTGAAGCGCTCGACCGCGCCCGCCGTCGGTGGCGAGTCGGAGCTCTCGACCGCGCCCATCAGCCCGAGGAACTGGTTGTCGAGCTTGGGCGGGAAGTTGAGCACGTCCTGGGTCGCCTCGCTCCGGGTCTGGTAGATGCGGTCCTCGATCGAGGCCAGCCTCGTCTCGATCGCCTCGGCGGCTTCGGCGAGGCCCTCGCCCTCGTCCGCCTCGTCGAGCCGCCGGGTCAGGTCCTCGACCTGGGTTCGCACGTCGCGCAGCTTGCCGAGCGCCTCGTGGCTCTCGGTCAGGCTCTCCCAGATCCGCTTCGCCAGGTCGAATTGCGCCTGGTAATCCTCCGGAGTGGTGTCGAGCCGCGGGTCGGGCACGATCTCGAAGTCGACCGTTTCACTCCATTCGCCCATCGCCAGCCGCGCCCGGTAGCTGCCGGGGGGCACCTGCGGCCCGCGGCCGATGCCCCACAGCACCGCGTCGTCCACCAGCTCGGCGTCGGGTAGGCGCATGTCCCAGCTCCAGCTGTTCATGCCGGCCTCGGTGTCGAGGGTCTTCGGCCCGCCGAAGCCGGGCGGCAGGAAGCGGCGGAACGGGTTCGGCGCTCGCTTCTCGGGCGTCTGGCTCGAAAAGGAACGCAGCACGTTGTCGTCGGCGTCGAGAATCTCGAGGGTGACCTCTTCCTCCGGTTTCTCGGCCAGCAGGTAGCGGAGCACGACGCCCGAGGGCGGATTCTCGCCCGCGTCGCCGCCGCCGCCGAATGAGAAGCCGCCGCCGAAGCGGTGGGTCGGCCGGGGTGCGAAGAGATACGCGCTCGCCGCGGCGACCTCGTCGCTCAGCTGGTGGAGCGGGGTGAGGTCGTCGAGGATCCAGAACGAGCGACCCTGGGTGGCGACGATCAGGTCGCCATGCTTGACCTGCATGTCGGTGACCGGAGCCACCGGCAGACCCTGCTG
>JAHEKO010000141.1:0-1786 GCA_024638355.1 Acidobacteriota bacterium | reverse complement strand
TCAGCTGGTGGAGCGGGGTGAGGTCGTCGAGGATCCAGAACGAGCGACCCTGGGTGGCGACGATCAGGTCGCCATGCTTGACCTGCATGTCGGTGACCGGAGCCACCGGCAGACCCTGCTGAAGCGGCTGCCAGCGCTCGCCGTCGTCGAACGAGACGTAGAGCCCGAACTCGGTGCCCGCGAAGAGCATGCCTTTGCGGTCGGGGTCCTCGCGCACCACGCGCACGAAGTGATCCTTCGGAATGCCGTTCTCGCCGTCGGCCAGCGAGGTCCAGGAGACGCCGTAATCGTCGGTGCGGAATATGTAGGGCCGGAAGTCGTCGAACTTGTAGCGGGTGACGGCCAGGAAGGCGCGGCCCGGGTCGTGGGCCGAGAGCTCGATCGAGTTGACCTGCCCTCGCTCGGGCATGGCGCTCGGCGTGATCTCGCTCCAGCTGCCGCCGTCGTTGCGCGAGATGTGCACCCGGCCGTCGTCGGTGCCCGCCCACAGCACGCCCGCGCTCTGCGGCGATTCCTCGAAGGCGAAGACGGTGGCGTAGACCTCGACTCCGGTGTTGTCGCGGGTGATCGGCTCGCCGGCGTAGTCGAGGGTCTCGGGGTCGTTGTGGGTGAGGTCGGGGCTGATCACCGTCCAGCTGTGGCCCTCGTCGCGCGACCGGTGGACGTACTGCGACGTGTGGTAGAGGACGCTCGGGTCGTGCGGCGACAGACGGATCGGCGCGTTCCACTGGAAGCGGTACTTGAGATCCTTCGCCGCCTGGCCGACCGCCAGCTGCGGATAGGTCATGATCTCGCGCTCCTGACCGGTCTCGTGGTCGTAGCGGCCGATCTGGCCCCCGTAGCAGCCGGAGTAGGTGACCTGCGGATTGCGCGGATCGACCGCCACGTGGCCGCTCTCGCAGCCGCCGATCACGTACCAGTGATGCCGCGCGATGCCGCTCGATCCGGTGCGGCTGGGCAGCGACACGCAGGAGTTGTCCTGCTGGCAGCCGTAGACGCGGTAGGGGAACTGATCGTCGACCGTCACCCGGTACATCTCGGCGGTCGGCTGGTTGGCCTGCGTCGACCAGGAGCGGCCACCGTTGTAGCTCACGTTGGAGCCGCCGTCGTTGGCGTTGATCATGACGTCGGGGTCGTCGGGGTTGATCCACAGATCGTGGTTGTCGCCGTGCGGCACGCGGATGAAGCTGAAATCCTTGCCGGCGTCGGTCGAGCGCCAGAGCCCGGTGTTCATCACGTAGACGGTCTCGGAGTCGACCGGGTCGGCGACGACGTGGGTGTAGTACCAGGCGCGCTGGCGGAAGTTACGGTCGGGATTCACCAGGAAGAAGCTCTCGCCGCCGTTCTCCGAGCGGAAGAGCCCGCCCTTCTCGGCTTCCACCAGGGCGTAGACGCGGTTCGGATTGGCGCCCGACACGCTGACGCCGATGCGCCCGACGGTGCCCTCGGGCAGACCGTCGGTCAGCTTCTCCCAGCTGTCGCCGCCGTCGGTCGACTTGTAGAGGCCGCTCTCCTCGCCGCCGCTGACCAGGGTCCAGGGCTTGCGCTCGGCCTCCCAGATCGCCGCGTACAGGATGCGCGGGTTCTTCGGGTTCATCGCCAGATCGACGGCGCCGGCGCGATCGCTCACGAACAGCACCCGCTCCCAGCTCTCACCGCCGTCCTTCGAGCGGTAGACGCCGCGCTCCTCGTTCGGACCGAAGATGTGGCCGAGCGCCGCGGCGTAGACCCGGTCGGGGTCGCTCGGGTGGACCTCGATGGCGCCGATCTGGCCGGCCTGCTTCAG
>JAHEKO010000643.1 GCA_024638355.1 Acidobacteriota bacterium | reverse complement strand
TCGGCGAGGAGCTGCTCGATGCGGCTCACGAGCTCGGCGACCAGGCGCTCGTGGTGCTCGCCGGTGCCGGGGCCCTCGAAGCCGCTGTGGATCGCCCGCACCCGGCCGGCGCGATCGATGAAGATCGTGGTCGGGTAGGCGACGACCGACGTGAGATCCGGGAGGGTCTCGGCGGCTGCCGCCTTGTCGCTGATGCCGGCGATCAGCAGCGGGTAGTCGATGCGGTGGCGGCCGCCGAAGCGGCGGACCATGTCGCGGCTGCGCTCGAAGTCGTCCGAGTACTCGTAGGCCAGACCGACGACCTCGAGCCCGAGATCGCGGTAGGTGCGCGCCCACTCGGCCAGGAGCGGCGCCTCGTCGTTGCAGTTCGGGCACCACGAGCCGAAGAGGTTGACCAGCACCACCCTGCCGCGGAACCGCTCGTCGGAGAGGGAGACGGGCACGCCGTCGAGATCGGGAAAGGTGAATTCAAGCCGGCCCTCTTCGTTGGTCAGGCCGACCAGCTCCCAGGCGTCGGGAAGGATGTCCGCCGCCGCGTCGCCGCGCGTCGCGGTCCAGGTCGCGTGGTAGGAATCGCGCGACCAGAAGTCGCCGTCGAGCGAGCCGTCGGCCCTGGCGCGGGCGTGGAAGAGGAAGGCGTGGCCGCCGTCGAAGGTCGACAGCCGCAGCAGACCCTCCTCGAAGCTCCCCGCCAGGAAGCGATAGTCGCCGGTCGGCGTCAGGAAGGTGCCGGTCACCCGCGCGCCCTCCTGGCGAAACTCGCCGCGTGCGGGCTCGCTGCCGTCCTCGTCGTCGAAGACCACCTCCCAGACGCCGTCGACCGACGCCGGGGCGTCGGCGACCGGCTCCAGCCCCGCTTCGGCGGGCGGCCGGAAGCGCGGCGCGTTTCCACGCGTGGCGGCGAAGGGCAGGCTCGAGATGCCGTCGGCGGCGGTTTTCGACCAGAGGCCGGTCAAGCGGTCGGCCGAGCCGTCGAACTCGGCCTCGATGCGCGAGTCGTACCAGGCGAAGACCAGTCGGAGCTTGCGGCCGTCGAACGTCACGTCGCTGAACGGCACCTCTTCCTCGCCGTTCAGGGCGACGCCGCGAAAGCCGTCGCGCTGGCGCTCGATACGAAGGCCGAAGGGGAGCTCACCTCCCGGCGAGCTCAAGACCGCGCGCCAGGTGCCGATCGGATCGTCTTGAGCCGCGACGAAAGGACCGTCGGGAGCGGAGCATGCCGACGTAGCGAGCAGCGGCAAGGCCAGAACGAGGGCGAGCCGTCCGGGGAGGTTTCGCATTCGCGCGATCTTACCGGGCGCGCGGTCGCGTGGCGGCGCCGCATCCTGCGATACGCTCTGGCCATGTCGATTCTCGACGCCCTCGGACTCGGCCGCGTGCGCCAGGCGCGCGACGGCGCCGGCGACACCGAAACGGTGCGGCGGATCGTCGCCGAGCTCGAGGCGCTCGAGCCCGAGAAGGCGCGCTTCGTGGCCGCTTTCGCCTACATCCTCGGCCGGGTCGCGCACGCCGATCAGGAGATCAGCGAGGTCGAGACCCGCAAGATGGAGGAGATCGTCCGCCGCCTCGCTCACCTTCCCGACGATCAAGCGGTGCTCGTCGTCCAGATGGCCAAGAGCCAGAATCGACTTTTCGGCCACACCGAGAACTTCCTGGTGACGCGCGAGTTCCTCGAGATCGCCACGCGCGAGCAGCGCTCCGAGCTGCTCGACTGCCTGTTCGCGGTCTCGGCGGCCGACGAGTCGATCTCGGGCGCCGAGGAGGCGCAGATCCGCCAGATCGCCAGCGAGCTCGGCTTCTCCCATCGCGAGTATGTCGATGCGCGCCGGCACTACTCGGACCTGCGCGAGGTGCTGAGGGGCCTGCGCGGCGAGGCGCGGGAGTAGCTCCGGGTGGCGCGCGACCGTAGGGAGCCGCTGGGCGAGCGGCGATCGGGCTCGAAGGGCCGCCGCTTCTTCGTACTGCTGCTCCTGCTGCTGGTCGGAGCGGCGGCGCTCGGCAGCCTGCGCATCGGCCCGCCGCCCGCGGTGTCGCTCGAAGCGGATCTGCCGGGGATCGGCCGCAAGACCCCGGTGCGGGCGACCTTCGAGGAGCCGGTGCGCGGGCTGGGCGAGCTCAAGCTCGAGCTGGTTCAGGGCGACCGCGTCGAGCTGCTCGAGACCCGCAGCTACGAGCCGCGACCGCCGTGGGCCTATTGGGGAGAGCGCACGCAGCGGGACGCGATCGAGCTGGAGGTCGGCAGCGACACGATCGACGG